>JAKQEZ010000358.1 GCA_029558435.1 Bacteroidota bacterium | reverse complement strand
GTTTTCCTGGAGGTCCGGGCAACGGTTCTATTTCAAAACCAAGTGATTTTAAGTTACGTTTTACTTGTCCCTTGGCGCAATAGGTAATTAAAAATCCGTTGGGTTTAAGTGCGTTATACATTTTTTGTAGAATTTGGATGGCCCACATATCTTCTTGTGCACGAGGACCAAAAGCGTCAAAATAAATGCAATCAAATTGGTTGGAAGGCAAGGTATAGTTTTCAATTTTTGCATGAATTTTTTGCAAAGAAAAATTGGGGGTGATGGTTTCCAAAACATCCCATTTACATTGGTGGAGTTGAGAAAATAAGTGTTCGTGTTCTTTTCCAATTAACGCACAATAATCCATTTCTTGAGCCAATTCAAAGGCAACAGGATAGGCTTCTATTCCGGAGTAGGTAACCTTTATATTGTTTTCTTGAGCATAAATGGCAGTCAACAAGGCGTTTAAACCTGTACCAAACCCCATTTCAAACAATGCAATTTGCTGTTGATTGATGGATTTTATACCATTATTTATAAAAATATGCACCGCCTCCTGAAGCGCCCCGTGTGAAGAGTGATAGGTTTCGTCGAGTTCTTCAACATAAATGGTTTTTGAACCATCGTTAGTGTTTATGACGCGATAATTCACTGAAAGTTGGAGTTATTTGTTCTTTGGTATAATAACCATTAGAGATAAAATAATCAATAATGGCTTCTTTCATTAAATGTTGTTGTTGGTTGTATTCAAGATGTGGTAATTTTTTAACGAGTTTAAAATGAGGCCAATTATCTTGGTCTTTTCCTTCCAATTCATAATATCCATAAGGTGCTAAAATGGTACAAGTTGCAATGTGCACCAAATCCATTTTTTCGTCTTTTGAATAATTTTTAAATCCCCAGCCCAACTCGTTTACACCAATTAGAAACAAGATGCCCGAGATATCCATATCGCCGTCAAAATCTTTGTTCAACAGCGCCGTCAATTTCTTAAACCTTAATTCTACTTGATAATCCATTTTTTAAGTATTTATGCAAAATTAACAATAGAAATTGAGCTTCCAATTCTTATTTTGTAATTTTGAAGAAAATAAAAAGTTTGTTATGAAAAGATATTTTAGAATTTTACCCTTCTTTTTGGGATTAAGCATGTTGGTTGCATGTGGAGGTAATGCAGAAAAAAAAGCAGAAGAAACTCCTAAAGTATACTATAGCTATGATAGTAATAGTTCAACTATGGAATGGACGGCATTCAAATATGAACGTAAAGCACCAGTTAAAGGAACGTTTACAACAATTAATGTTCAATCGATATCAAAAGCAGAAGATCCTAAAACTTTGGTTGAGTCTTTAGAATTTTCAATTCCTGTTAGTTCGGTTTCTACGCAAGACGTTTCCAGAGATGGAAAAATTGTTGAGTTTTTCTTTAAAACAATGGCAACAGATGAGTTGAAAGGTCATATTGTGAAATTAACCGATGATGGTGTTGCAGAATTGGAAGTAACCATGAACGGAATTACTGATATCGTAACCGGAAAATATACTTTAGAAGGAGCACACTTTGCATTTAATGCTACGATGGACATTGCAAAATGGTCGGCTCAAAAAGCAATTGATGTGTTGAACGAAAATTGCAAAGCTAACCACACCGAAAATGGTGTAACAAAAGTTTGGACAGAAGTAGATTTATCGTTTACAACGCATTTGGCAGAGAGTAAATAAGAATTAGACATTTACACAAACAAAAAAGGATTTCAACTTAGTTGAAATCCTTTTTTCTTACCTAAACATACTACTACTACTATATAATCTTAAATACTTTTTTTCATGTTTAAAGTCGTTTATTTATGTTGTTTTGAAAACGAGACTCCATTGTGTTAGAGTCTCGTTCTCTCTACTTGATTAGTGTACGACAAGCTTAATTGGGTTAAATTTCTCTTCACCCGTATTTTTTACTGCAATGATGTATGTTCCATTGCTACATGTTGTTGCGTCAAAGTACAATTGGTTGCTACCAACGCTTAAATTCACTGTTTTTTCAATCAAAACACGACCAGTAATATCTTGCACTATCACTTTTGTTGCTTCTAAATTTGTTGTTGCTGTAATGTTTACAGTAAATGCACCCGATGTTGGGTTTGGATAGGCAATTAGTTGGTTGCTAGCCGTTGAACATTTGTTAGAAATAACTTTTAAAATGGATTGTTTTCCATCAAAATTGGTTAAGCTCAATCGGTAATAACCCTCTCCAATTGTATTGTTGTGTGTTAATGTATAATTATTTTGATTTGCCGTATTTCCAGCTGCTTCAATTGTTGAAATAGTATTCCATTGTTGTCCATCGCGACTGTATTCTACTGTAAAGTAATCTGAATTTTGTTCTGATGCAGTGGTCCACGCTAAATCTGTAGAATTACCACTACAGGTTGCACTAAAATCTGTAAGTGTAATTGGAAGTGGAGTTGCTCCGTAATTAACTGTTGCCAATGTAAAATACTGTCCATTTCCTATTGTCACACCTAAAAATTCAACTCTTGAACCGTTTAATGTTGCGCCTGAATAAACAGTGGCAGCCGTCCAGTCAGTTGGACTATTTCCAACCAATAAACGCAAGTTAGATACTGGAGTGTAATTTAAAATAATAGAAGTTTCAAAACCAACCGCAACTGTTTTATTGAAATTAGTTGACTGAGCTTTCCATACGCGTAAAATACGTGCTGGATCCGATCCTAAAGAAGCTGGCAAATTGGTAAAACACACAGGATTATTGTAATCCGTGTAAGGTACCGCTCCGTCATTTCCCCAAATAAAAAATGATTTATCACTGTCAAAAGTTGCACCATTTGCTATGTTATTGGCAGGAATAGAACCTCCAGAATAAATGGCTACCGTTGCAGGTTCGTTTTTATTCACCGAAATGGATTGTTTTTGGTTGAGAGTGCTTACATCATCGCGACCAATTCCAGCAATATCGTTTGTAAACCCAGCATTTGTTGTTTTGTCAAAAATGACAGTTCCATCAGTAGCCACATAATTGAATGTTGCAGCTGTCCCAATGTTATTGCCACGTGTTAAGCCATATTTTAACGATAAATAAGTTTCAACTAAATCAATTTGCACAGCAGAAGGAGTTGTGTTCATTAATAATATTTCTGCAAGTGAATTGTTAACATGTTCACCACCACCGCCATTAGCACCAAAACGGAGGTTGGATGAACCAACTGATGGAGCATACGTTGTGCTAGCAGAATGTGTGTTTGGAACAACTTCTCCATTAATTCGAGTCACTTGCGTATTGTTATTACCTATTCCAGTAATTAAACGTGCTGCAGGATCAGGTATATCTTGAATGGTTATTGCAGTCCAATCACTGGTTGTTCCAGTAGAAGTGCTTCCTGTTTGATAACGCCAATTGGGCTTCAATTGATAGTAGGCAGAGCCAGCATACGAAAATCCTGTTCCATCTTTAGATGCTTTATCAAAAATAGAGAACATTGTGCCATTTACACTCATCAAATCTGTTGCAGGTGCTGTAGCTCCTAAATAATCATTAGTACCATCAAATTGAATGCGTGAATGGTAATTAAATTCTTTGTAATCTGTTGCGCCACCAATTATCGCTGGTTGGTTAGCTCCAGTTGCTTGGGTAACATTGTAAACCCCTACTGATCCACTCGTATTTCCCCAGCTACTTACACCTGAGCTTAATGTAACATTTTCTTCAGCCTTGAACCAAGCTGTGAAAGTTGGCCAGTTGGTTGTGTAGTAGGTTGCAACAGATGAGTAGGCTACACTAGCCGAATTGGTACATGTAATTTTTCTTCTGTATTGGCGGCTTCCCAAACTATTTTTTGCAGTTGTAGAAAGAGTTTCAGAGGTCTGTCCAGCAATATCAATCCATGTTGAGCCATTGTCATCTGAATATTGCCATTGGTATGCTAAACCAGATACACCCGAAGTGCTACCTGAAACAACGCCCGAAATTGAAGAACTTGGTGCACCATAAGTAGCCGAAAGCGTTAAAGTACCACCTGTTGGTGTGCCTGTGCAAGGTGGAGTGTAAACTACTAGTTTATAATCTCTTGCTTCGCCCCAACTAAGATTTCCGCATGGTGAAAGAGTTCCAGAACCACCCAATCCACGTAAACGCATTCTATAATTTCCGTTTGCCTGACCTGCAGGAATTGTAAATGCTCCTGTAAATGTAGGATTAGCGCCTGATATATTTTGAGAAAAAACTTTTTCACTGCTATCAAAAACTCCATTTTTATTCCAATCTACCCAAATACCATAATCCACATTTGTACCATGAAAAACATTTGATACTGTAATTGTGGCACCAGCTGCAGCCTCTAGGTAATCGGAAGAACCGTAAAAATTACCAAAAGCATTGGTTTGTGTCGTATGTGATGAATTTAAAATATTTAAGTTGACACTACCACCAGTCATTGAGATTGAATGGTGATGATCTGATGTATTAGTGTATGTAGGTGAACAATAACAATTTTCATCAGCACAAACCATTTGCACTTGACTTGTTATTTCCATTTTAATATTTGGTCTTTTGCTTGTTAAAGTACCAGTTGTGTTAGCCGGGTCAGAAGATGAATTCCATTCAATATGACGGTTGGTTGAATTGGTATATTGAACTTGAGGGTTTCTTATAGTTGAGCTTCTTTTGCTTTTCACTATCACTAATAAATTATCGGTGCCGTTGTAAGCAAAACTAGTTGTAGTTGTAAATGATAAAGAATTTGAAGCTGTTGAACTACCAATGGTACCAGAATTAACAATAGTTGCACTATTTATATAGTCATTAAAAGTTAATGCGCTATTTAAACTAGTCATTGAAGTTGTTTTAAGATATATTGTTTGATTTTGGCTTTCATAACCATTTCTATTCGGCCAATATAACTTAGTGATGTTACCAGAATAACCAATCTCAGCGGCAGTATATAAAGATACAGAATATACATATTCGTTTGTTGTACCAAATGGATAAGGCTGGTCTGAATTAGCTCCATTGTCATAATTGCTTGAAGGAATAGTAACAGTAACTTGCCCCCAACTATAAATAATAGTAGAGCAAACAATTATTACTAAAACAAGAAAATGATTTAATTTCATAGTATTTCGTTTTTACCTTAAACTTTGAGAAAATTTAAGAAGTCAATTAAATGAGTTTTTACGAAACAAAATTAAGGGGTTACGATTTTGTGACAAAATATACTATGAGACAAAAAAAAGACAAAAAAGAGACAAAAACGGGACAATTATAAAATCGTCAAAACATCAATATTTATTGAGGAATTTGCGTAATTCGTTGGTTGTTTTTAATTTTAATTTTGTGCGCAATCTTAGATTTGTTTTTCGAACAGATTCGGGAGAAATACCCAAAATTGTAGCAATACTCTCTTTATCAATGTTTAATTTGAGTAACATAGCCAAACGCATCTCGGCATTGGTGATAGCAGGAAATTTATTAATCAATTTGTTTTGAAAATTCGGATAAGCAGTGTCAAACAAAGTGTTGAATTGATTCAAATCACTTTCTGTCAAAAGTGTAAGCGATTGGATTTGGTCTTTAACCAATAATTCTTCTTTAGCTTCTTCTTTTTCAAATTCTTTGGTGCTTGCTTTTAATTTTTTAATCTGCTCATTTTTTTGAATAATGCTACTCAATACGTTTTGTAAATCCTCCTTTTTTTTGTCTAATTCACTTTGAATATCACTTATTTTAAACTCTAACAATTCGCGTTGTTGTTGCTTGCGTTTATACAATAAAATAATAATAGAAGTAGCTGCAATAATGAAAAGGATAAAGGCAACAAGTAAGGTTATTGTTAATTGGGTTTTTCGCTTGTTTTGCTCGCTCAACAATTTATTGGCATTTTTTTCACGATGCAATCTATTTTCAAAGCTTAGACTTTGCAATTTTGCATTGCTGGTTTGAACTTTAATACTATCGTAATATGCGTCTTTTAGTTGAAACGATGTTACGGCATCTTTGTATTTACCCTGGCTGGTGTACAATTCTGCTTTTGTTTTATATATTTCATACAAAACCGTAGGTGTTTTAATCAACTTTTGCAAAGAATCAATAATAGCAGTATAAGTTTCAATTTTTTGCTGATTTTTTTCTATTCCTGCAATTTTTAAAAGAAAAGTTACTGCATAAACAGCACTTTCATTTTGATTGTGTCTTAAACTTGTAGTTAAATCTTCTTCAATTAATAGTTTTGCAGCTTTGTAATTTCCCCTTAAATAATTGAGATAGCCAATGTTGCCTTTTAAAATCCCTACCCAAGCCTCATTGTTGGTTGTTTGTGCCAATTGCAATGCTTTGTTGAAAAAGTGTAAAGAAGAATCATAGATTTTATCCAATCTATAAACGGTTCCTATGGTGTTGTAAGCATCAATGGTATATTTACTTACACTAGGTTTGAATTTTAGCGATGCAAATGCTGCTTCTTTTGCTTCTGAATATTGGTTGAATTTGATATAAAAATTACTTTTTAAAACATAAAATTCTGCAAGATAATTTTTGTTTGTTGGATTGTTTTCAACTATATAAGAATCAACTCGATCCATAATTTTATAGGCCTCGTAATTACGATGGTAAGCAATTAATATTGAAGCCGTTTTTGTGTTTAATTCAACAAAATTGTTGGCATTCTTTGGAGTAAAATAGGAAGCATTGGTTATTATAAATTTTAAATAGGCCGATAGCGATGGAAACATATTTTTGTTGCTATCTGAAGCTACAAAATCGGAAAAAGTCTTTGCATCTTCTATGATTAGTGGGGCTTTATGTGGTAGTGATGAATCGTTTTGTGCATTACAATAATTCCTGTTCCAAAAAAATAATGGAATGAGTATTAGTAATTGTATAACCAGTTTGCAATTCAAAATAATAGATAATTTGTTTTTCAGCAAATATAGAACATTTAATTTTCTTATGAAACGTACTAATTGTGAGTGTCTTTCAGTTTGGATTCAATTGATGGTGCTTTAAACGTAAGCACAACAACTGCAACAGCAAGCGCAAGTATAATTACAAAAACAGTTACAAGTGAATCACTTTGTAATACTCCAACGATGGAAGCGGTTATTGCTCCAACTCCCATTCTAATTGCACCTCCTAAAGCTGAAGCCGCTCCTGCATTTCCAGAAAATGGAGCAAATGATGCCGCTGTGGTATTGGGATTGATAAAGCCAAGTAAAAATAAAATGGAAAACAAACTTGCTACCACCCATTGATAGGGCAGGGTTGGCGTAGTAGAAACAATGAACAACACACAACCGCTAACAGCTAGTAAAACAATAACTGCCACTTTGGCAATTTTTATAAAATGAAAGCGGGAGGTGAGTAACCCATTCACATAACTTCCACTAATTAACCCCGAAGCATTGATGGCAAATACAAGTGAAAAGGTTTCTTTACTCAATCCAAAATAGGTCAAAAATATAAACGATGCAGATGAAATGTATCCAAACAAAATCGACATGGAAAGACTACTTGCCAAGGTGTAATTTAAAAACACTTTGTTGCGCAAAATGAAATAATACCCCAATGCTATTTTCTTTCCACGTAATTTATGGCTGTGCATGTGTTCACTTGTTTCGGGCAAGAAAAAATAAATCAACATGAAAACCAAAAATGAAAACAAGGCAAGAAAGTAAAAAATGGTCGCCCAACCATAGTTGATTATAAAAATACTTCCTAAACTGGGTGCAATTAACGGGGCAACTCCCATCACCAACATGATTAATGAAAATGCTTTAGCCCGTTTTTCTACTTCGTAAACATCGCTAATAATAGCATTGGAAGCCACCATTCCCACACATGCACCTAAAGCTTGTAACAACCGCATGGCAATGAGTGATTCTAAATTGAAAGCAATTGCACAACCTAAAGAAGCAATGATATAGATGGATAACCCAACAAGCAATGGTTTTTTTCTACCGTATTTGTCCACTATCGGACCATAAATTAATTGCCCCACAGCAATTCCAAAAAAATAGGATGTTAGCGTAAAGGCTACTTGTTGTTCTTCTACCTGAAATGCTGTTGCAATTTGTTGAAATCCGGGTAAATACATGTCAATGGTAAACGGACCAATGGCTGCAAGGATTCCTAAAAGAAGAATAAGAAATGTTCGATTAACTGATTTTTTTTGCATAACGAGGGTGCAAAAATACGGCTAATTTTATCATATCGCAATATTACGATATGTCGATATGTACAAATTTAATCGACTTCGTTTTCTTTTTCTTCGCAAAGGCGCAACAACTCTGTCAATTCATCTTCCGTAAATTCACGGTATTCGCCAATTGGAGTGTCCAAATGTATATTCATGATGCGAATACGTTTTAACTCTCGAACACGATAATCAAAATATTCACACATGCGACGAATTTGACGATTAAGTCCTTGCGTTAAAATAATGCGGAAATGAAAACGATCGATCTGTGTCACCACACACGGTTGGGTTACTGTTCCTAAAATTGGCACTCCATTGCTCATTCCTTCAATAAATGAACGTGTAATCGGGTGGTTTACGCGAACAATGTATTCTTTTTCGTGGTTATAGCGTGCACGCAATATTTTGTTGACAATATCGCCATCGTTGGTAAGAAAAATCAACCCTTCACTGTCTTTATCCAGTCGACCAATAGGAAAAATACGTGTTGGATAATTCATAAAATCCACAATGTTGTTTTTCTCTCTTCGGGTGTCGGTTGTGCACACAATTCCACGTGGTTTGTTGAGTGCCAAATAAACTTTTTTGGTGGCGCTACCCTGAATGTATTCACCATCCACCTGAATGCTGTCGTTGCGGTTAACTTTTGTTCCCATTTCGGGTAAATTACCGTTTACCAAAATACGTTTTTCATCAATGAGTTTGTCGGCGTGACGGCGCGAACAATAACCTAGTTCACTCAAATATTTGTTCAATCTAACTAATTCTTCGCTGCTCATTATGGGTTGATTTTACTAATGGTACAAGAAACTGCACGGTGATCACTGAAATAACTTTTTTGAATATTAAAACCGGTTGAAACCAATGCTGGTGAATGAAAAATGTAGTCAATTCTTCCGGCAGGCAATTTACCAACATAAGTGGCGCCAATTCCGCTTCCACAATTCAAAAATGCATCGGTTAAAAGACTGCTAAATTGGTTGTAAACAAATGAAACAGGTGTGTCGTTGAAATCGCCACAAATAATAACCGGATAGGGAGAATTTTGAATGTGTTCGTGTATGCTCATTGCTTGGTCGGCTCTTTTTGGATAGGCAGTTCTTAATTTTTCTGCAATTCCTTTAATTTGCTCTGTTTTTAGAGTGTCGTCTTCAATTTTACTAATTCTAAATGATTGCAAATGGGCGTTGTAAATGCGAAATGTATCGGTGTTTTTAACGACATCCATATAGATGCAAAAATTGTAATTGGTTTCGTCTTGGTATTCAAAATTCACATCTCCTTTGGCAATAACGGGCAAACGTGAAAACATGATGACCCCAAAATTTTGTCGACCAACAGGTTTGTATATAAAACGCTGGTGATAATCAACTGCTTTAAATTCTTTTTTGAAAAGTTGAATGGTTTGAAAATCGGTTGGATTGTCTTTGTTATAAAACTCTTGAAAACAAACAATATCGGGTTCTTGTGCAATGGCATAATTGAAAATACTATCGCGTGTTTGGTATTTCTGTTGCCTATTTTCGTCGTATAAATCAAATATTTGCACGTTGTTTGACAAGATTTTTAGACTTGTTTTGGCATTTATTGGCGTTTCAATAACTTCTCCAAATGCAAACAAACGAAGGAAATAGCTAATGCCAATCAAAAAAAGCACCAGCAGCGCAAGCACCCACTTCCATTTGCGCATCAACAGCCAATAAATGATGGTGATGAATAAAATTGCAACTAAAATAGGGTAGGCTAGTCCAAAAAATGGTAAAAGCCACAAGTTTTCTGGGTGAATTAACGGAGTAAGGTAAGCAATAAGTAGGGAAATTATCAACACGATGGAGCCTATCCTAACGTAGTTAGAAAAACGAATGATATGCTTCAACCAATGAAATTTGCCAGCCATTACTTATTACTTTGTCTAAACAAAAAGTCTTTTTCTTCTTTTGTCAGTGATTCATATCCCGATTTGGAAATTTTATCTAAAATCTTATCAATTTTTTCTTGGCGTTGTTTTGCTTCAAAGTTGTAATCTTCGTCGGTTTTAAAACGAGCATTGCTTGTTGATTTATTGAACGAAGATTTCGGTTTCTTTTTAAAAATTTGCATCAATTGATCGCCCATTCTTATTCCACGGTTGATGATGTTGTTGGAGCTAAATGGGTTTTTAACCGAGAAATAACCCAACAAAGCACCACCCAAATGTGCAAAATAAGCGGTTCCATCTTCAATGCCCATTCCAGCACTATACAAATTGATAAGAATGAAAATCAAGGCCAGATAAATCAAGCGCATGTTGAATAATCCCCAAATAGAAACCGTTAACTGTGGTTGATAAAAAGCAGTTGCCACCAAAATAGCCATTACCGCCCCCGATGCGCCAACAACCAATCCACCTTCAACTCCTGGTAGAATTAAATGCGAAACCAATTCAAAAATACCGCCAGCTAAGCCCCCCAAAATATAGGTGTACAACAAACGTTTGGCGCTAAAAAATTGTTCAAACATCCTACCAACACTATACAAAAATAGCATGTTAAACAAAAGGTGCATCAATCCAAAATGCGTGAAAATGCTGGTAAAAAGTCCCCAAGGTTTAAAAATAAACGCTTTGAATGAAGCCGATAGTGTAAAAATAGAAATGGTTAATTCTGTTATGCCATTGCCAACGTTTCCACCAATAATGCGAGCAAGAACTTCTAAAACACCAATTACAATAAACACCAACACGTTGATGAATATCAATTTTACGGTCATTCCACCCGAATAAAACGTGCTTTTTAAATCGCTAACAAAATTAGTTGACGTTCGCATTTCCAAATATTTTAATAAAAGTGGTTTCTATCTTTTTTGCGCCAGTAAATTACAAAAATAATACCTACAACAGCACCACCAACGTGCGCCAAATGGGCAATATTGTCAATAGTTGTAGAGAAGAAACTCATGTAAATTTCATATGCTAAATAACCGCCAATCAAATACTTTGCTTTAATTGGAATGGGTGGAAACAATAACATCAATTCGGTATTTGGAAATAACATAGCAAAAGCTGCTAACAACCCAAAAATAGCACCTGAAGCACCTGCCATTGAACTTAAACTCATGCCGCTGTATTCGTTAAACAACACCTGACTCATGTCGGAATGAACGGGCAAGTTTGTTACAGTTCCTGTACCTTTCACAAATTCGTTGACTACATCAATATTGTAGCCATCTGCAATTAACGCTTGTTTGATTTGGTGTAATTCATACATTCCCAATGAGTTGTAAAGTACCAATGCGCCAATTCCACTTGCAATGTAAAAAATGAAATAGCGTTTTGGACCCCAAATACGTTCAAGGTGCGAACCAAATGAAACCAAAAGCAACATGTTGAATAAAATATGCAAAATATTGCTAGTATCATGTGTAAACATGTGGGTTACAATTTGATAGGGCTCAAACGTAGGGGCGTTAAAATAATGGGCACTCAATAAAAAAGGCAAATTTTCAAAGCCGGTATTGATGCCAACCATCATTGCAACATACACCAAAATGTTGATGAATAAAATGTTTTTGGTAACAACTGGAATATTTTGAAACATATTTAAAAAAGTTGATGAATATCGGTTAATAAAATTGTTTTAATAATTTGTTTACCGCTAGGCGTATAACTATGGTCGGCGCATTGAAACAACGTTTCCACCAAGTTGGTAACACTTTCCTTGTTGTCTGAAAGGTGTTTGCTTTTTCCTATGCTTTTTGAAATGTTGGCCACTAAAATGTGTGCAATATCGCCTTTGTCAATCGAAGAATGGGCTAAATTATCTAGAATAGCATCGATGCATTCGTTGATGGCTTCTTCTTCCAAAACGGCGGGTACAGCTGTTAATAGCAACATGCTATCAGCAATTGTGCTTTCAAATCCTAGGCGTTGCAACAAGCCCATTTGACTGTTCCAAATGCTTTCCTCTCCCTTAGAAATTTCTTTTTCGTAGGGAAATAACAAGGTTTGCGAAGCAATCGGACGGACAATAAATTCGCGCATCATATCGTCATAGGTGATACGTTCCACGGCACGTTTACCGTGAACCACCATCAAGCCGTTTTTGGATGGAAAAATTAAATAGGGCGAGCGCACAATGAATTGTTCAAATTTTGTAGAAGTTTCTTCCAATTCAAAGCTTTGTTGCACAACTTCTTCTTCTTGTTCTTCTAGCTCGTCTATTTTATAAAAATTCTCCCAATCTTGCTGTGTTGTTGTGTTTTCGCCATAACCAAATTTGTTGAGAGCCACATTTTTAGAAGCAGTTGAGCCGCCTCTTGTTGGTGTATCGAAAGGGTTAAAATGTGGGTTGACCTTTATTTGTGGTTGAACTGCTGGTTTTGACAACATTTCATAGGGAATATCAAAACTTTGTTCGCGTTCAAAATCAAGTGTTGGAGCAATGTTGTATTTTCCTAATGCTTCTTTGATGGAACTCAATAGCACCATGTAAATGTTTCTATCCTCTTCAAACTTGATTTCAGTTTTTGTAGGATGCACATTTACGTCAATTTTTGCCGGATCAATGTCGAAATAGATAAAATAACCCGGATAAGTTTTGGGTTGAATCAAATTATCAAACGCTTTGCTCACCGCATTGTTGAAATAGGCATCTTTAAAAAAACGGTTGTTCACAAAGAAAAACTGTTCGCCTCTTGTTTTTTTAGCGTATTCAGGTTTTATGACAAACCCAGTTATTTTTGCAATACTGGTTTCTTCAAAAATTGGCACCAAGCGTTCATTTTGTTTGTCGCCAATTACATCCACAATGCGTTTTCTCAATACGGCACTGCGCAAGTTGTACACTTCGGTGTCGTTATGGATTAAAACAAAATTCACATTGGGATGTGCCAAAACGATGCGTTCAAATTCATCGCGGATATGGCGAAATTCCACATCGTTGGATTTTAAAAAATTGCGACGAGCAGGAACGTTGTAAAACAAGTTTTTTACCTCAAAATTAGTTCCTTTGTTGCACACCACTTCTTCTTTCGAAATGATTTTGTTACCTTCAATTTGTATGAGTGTGCCCGTATCGGCGTTTTCTTCTTTGGTTTGCAACGTAACATGGGCAATAGCAGCAATACTGGCCAACGCCTCGCCTCTAAAACCTTTGGTGCTGAGGTTGAATAAGTCTGCTGCGGTATGAATTTTACTGGTTGCATGGCGCAAAAAACACAATTCGGCATCGGTTGCATTCATTCCCTTGCCATCGTCGGTAATTTGAATGAGTGTGCGCCCAGCGTCTTTAATGTTTACCACAATTCGTGTAGCTCCGGCATCAAGTGCATTTTCCACCAATTCTTTAACAACAGAAGCCGGGCGTTGAATCACCTCTCCTGCAGCAATTTGATTGGCTATGTGGTCCGGAAGTACAGAAATGATTCCTTTCATACGCTTATTCGGTAACCCAGTTCGTTGAATATTCTATTGGTCTTCGTTGAGCTTTTGGCCATTCACCTTCGGGATAACCAATGAAAAATAAACTCAAGCATTTGTCTTCTGATTTTAAACCCAAGAAGTTTTTCATTTCATCGGAATATATAAGTTTCGGTGTTGCCCAAAAGCTTCCCAGTCCATACGCAGTGCATGTTAAACTCATGTTTTGAATAGCACAAGCAATGGCTTCAATTTCTTCCAATTCGTTGATTTTACTCGTAGGTTGTCTGTCAAGTGAAACAGCAATAACAACAGATGAACGCAAAGGGCGCGCCACCAATTTTGCCAATTTCATATCGTTTTGCTCTTCTTTTGGAGTAATTTCTAAATATGTTTTTCCTAAAAAATCACTTAAACGTTGCAAGCCATCCTCCATAAATACATGAAATTTCCACGGTTGTGTTTTTCCATGTGTTGGCGCCCAAATAGCATTGTTTAAAATTAATTCAACTTGTTCTTTGTGTACTTTTCTAGAACTGTATTGTTCTGGAAAAATGGTGCGTCGGTTGCGTATTAAATCGGTTATTTCAGAAAGATTGTATTTCATTTGAATATTGTGTCCTTTTAAAGTGCAAAAATAACAAATTTAAAGAGAAGATTTACGTTTCACCACTAGAAAGAAAAATTGTCAATAAAAAATCATTTTTTTAGTTTGAATGTTACAAATAATTGTTTAGATTGTAAATGCTAAAATTCAAATATTTTTTATTTTTTGTAAACTTTTTGATTGTTGATAAATTTTATATAGCTGATAATCAATGTGTAAGTATAAATTGTTTGTAAACTTTTTAAAAATATATTTTTTTCAAATGTTTATTAATTTATATTTGTTCACCGAATAATTGAAAATAGATTTCTAAATCACTCAAATTAAAATGGAAGCAACATTGAACGAATCAATACCTGTAGTTGATGCAGAAAAGTTGGAGCAGCATTTGCCTTTTCCAACTACGCGACCAGTGGCTTTGGATGCTGAAGTAGTTCGTTTTCAAAACAACAAAGAAAAATGGATTGCTTTTATCGGTTTAATTGATGGGCGACCGTATGAAATTTTTACAGGTCTTTTAGACGATGAAGATGGTATTGCAATTCCACGTTGGGTTGAAGAAGGATTGATTATTAAAGGAAAAGAAAACGATGGTTCATCGCGCTATGATTTTCAGTATAAAAATACGCGTGGTTACAAAACAACCATTGAGGGACTTTCCTACAAATTCAACCCTGAATATTGGAACTATGCCAAATTGATTTCAGGGACCTTGCGCTATGGGATGCCCATTGAAAAAGTAGTTGATTTGATCAATAGTTTGCAATTAGAAGGAAATATAAATACTTGGAAAATAGGGGTGGCAAGAGCTTTGAAACGCTATGTTCCAGGCGCAACAGATGAAGATTAATAACATTAAATAGAACAAGACATGAGTATTTTTGATAAACGAGTGAATTACAAACCTTTTGAATATCCTGAGGTTTTACAATTTGTGGATGCAATTAATAAATCATTTTGGGTGCACAGTGAGATTGACTTTACTGCTGATATTCAAGATTTTAAGAGCAGTTTAACACCAGTTGAAAAAGAAATTGTGAAACGTTCTTTGTTGAGCATTGCACAAGTGGAAGTGGGCGTAAAAACATTTTGGGGTGATTTGTACAAGCATTTTCCAAAACCAGAAATTAACGGTTTGGGGGCAACCTTTGCAGAATGTGAGTTCCGCCACTCAGAAGCTTATTCTCGTTTGTTAGAGGTGTTGGGGTACAATGAAGAATTTCAAAAATTATTGGAAATTCCTGTGTTTAGCAAAAAATTGGAATTAATTGAAAATAGTTTGTATTCAAGCAAAGATATTATTTCAAAATTATTGTTCTTTACCATTGTAATTGAAAATGCTTCATTGTTCTCGCAATTCGCTAATATTCTTTCGTTTACACGTTTTAAAGGGTATTTAAAAAATACGTCAAATATCATTGCTTGGACCTCTATCGACGAGCAAACACATGCCAATGCAGGAATTTATTTGTTGAACAAATTGGAAGAAGAAGGATTTGTGACGCAAGAAATTAAAGAACAAATGGCTAAAAATGTATTGGAATACATTCAATACGAGTCAGAACTGTTGGATTGGATTTATGAAGCAGGTGAATTGTCATTCTTTTCCAAAACAGACATGTTGAATTTTATGAAATACCGCGTGGACTTGTCATTGGAGAAAATCGGATTGAAAAAATTATTCAACATTACAGATGAACAATACAAGCCAATGCTATGGTTTGATGAAGATGTTTTTGCAAATGAATTGGATGACTTCTTTGCTAAACGCCCAACGGCATACACCAAACATGATAAAAGTATAACTGCTGACGATTTATTCTAATCGTCCTAATAAAACCGAAAAAAACAACAACAATGGAACAAGAAATTATTGAAAAAGAACTGAAAAAAGACACAATGGAAAGACTGTGGTGGAAAAATGAAGAAAGTGAGCAAATTCTCAATCGTGGTTACCTATTAAAAGGGGAAACGGTAGAAGGAGCAATTGATCGCGTGGCATCAGCAGCTGCACGTCGCTTGTATAAACCTGAATTGAAAGAAGCGTTTGTTGAAATGATTGAACGTGGATGGATGAGCTTGAGCTCGCCAATTTGGGCCAACATGGGAACCGAACGTGGCTTGCCAATTTCTTGTTTCAATGTGCATGTGCCCGATAGTATCGAATCAATTACGCACAAACTGGGCGAAGTAATCATGCAAACAAAAACTGGTGGTGGAACATCGGGTTATTTTGGTGATTTGCGTGCCAGAGGAAGTGCGGTAACCGACAACGGAATGAGTAGTGGTGCAGTGAGCTTTATGCGTTTGTTTGACACTGCGATGGATACCATTTCGCAAGGAGGAGTAAGACGTGGTGCTTTTGCAGCTTATTTGGATATCGACCACCCAGATTGTGAAGAGTTTTTGCAAATCAAAGACATCGGTAGTCCTATTCAAAACTTGTTCAATGCGGTTTGTGTACCCGATTACTGGATGCAAGAAATGATTGATGGAGATGTGGAAAAACGTGCTTTGTGGGCAAAAGTTTTGGAAAGTCGCCAACAAAAAGGATTGCCTTATATTTTCTTTACGGATAACGTAAATCGCAATAAACCACAAGTTTACAAAGACCATAATTTAACGATTAATGCAAGTAACTTGTGTTCGGAGATTATGTTGCCTTCTACAGATGACGAGTCGTTTATTTGCTGTCTTTCATCCATGAACTTGGAGTTGTATGACGAGTGGAAAGATACTGAAGCAGTGAAATTGGCTATCTTTTTCTTAGATGCTGTATTGCAAGAATTTATTGAAAAAACAGAAGGAAATCACTATTTAAGTGCGGCAAATAAATTTGCGAAACGCCACCGTGCACTTGGATTAGGTGTATTAGGCTGGCATTCATTGTTGCAAAAACGCATGATTCCATTCGAAGGGTTGCAATCTAAACAGTTGACAACAGAAATTTTCAGCTATTTACACGATAAAACCGAAAAAGCAACACAAGAATTGGCAATGATTTATGGTGAACCTGAGTTATTAAAAGGTTATGGAAGAAGAAATACAACAACAATGGCAATTGCGCCAACCACCTCTTCTTCTGCAATTTTAGGGCAAACATCGCCTGGAATTGAGCCGTTTTCATCCAATTACTACAAAGCAGGTTTAGCAAAAGGTAACTTTATTCGTAAAAATAAATACTTGAAAGCATTGTTAGAAGCAAAAGGCATCGACAATGAAGACACATGGAGAAGCATCATGATGAATCAAGGTAGTGTGCAACATTTAGAAGAGTTGACACAAGATGAAAAAGATGTTTTCAAAACGTTTAAAGAAATTAGCCAATTGGAAATCATTCAACAAGCATCTATTCGTCAGAAATACGTAGATCAAGCGCAAAGTTTGAACATCAACATTCCATCTGGTGTTCCAATTAAAGAAGTAAACCGTTTGATTATCGAAGCATGGAAGTTAGGTGTTAAAACATTGTATTATCAACGTTCACAAAGTGTTTCTAAAGAAATGGCGGTAAATGTGGTAAGCTGTACAAGCTGTGAAGCGTAATTCGCACTGAAATATAGTACGAAATAGCCTGCAATTATTGTGGGCTATTTTTTTTGTTGAATTGTAAGAGAATTAAGAAATGAAATTTCAGTAGAACGACCAACCTTTGTATTAAGTTCGTTCAACTATCTTTACTAATTTGTTGCGTAAATTTATGTATGTTTCTTTGCGAAGCATCCAATATGAAAATTTAGACGAGGAGTTCTCTGTTTTTTCAAACCCTAAAAATTGATTGTATTGCAAAGCTGCCTGATTGTTGTTGTTTATTTTAGCCGTAACATTGTCCAATAAAAGTGTGTTGAATGCAAAATCCAACAATAAAATGGATGCCCCCAAAGTAACACCCGAACCAACAAATACCTGATTACCAATAAATAAACCTGTTTCTGCTGTTTTTTTAACGTTGTCTATTTTTTTTACATCAATCAACCCAACTGGTGTATTATCTGAAAGAATAATAAAATAGTAGGCGTTTGTAATGTTTTTAAACCAAGTTAATTGCTCAGAAGGTGAAATGGTTGCTTGAAACTCCATAAATTGAGAAACATTTGTTTGATTGCGCCATTGTCGAACGATTTCTAACCATTCTTCGGTTAACGGTTTTAAGGTAATTCCAAACCCACTTATGCTTTCCATTGTTCAGATATTGCAACTTGTTCCAATTGATTTTGACGCACCCAAATACGTCGAATATACTCACCAATAATTCCAAGCGACACTAAAATTAAACCTGTTGATAGAAAAATGGCAACAATGATAGAGGTAAAACCCATCTCTACATCGTTGAATAATTTTTGATAGACATAATAGCAACTCATGCCAAAAAACACAATGGACATTGTAAGCCCAATGCGAACAATCATTTTCAATGGTAAGGAAGAATGAAACAAAATGATTCCAAATGTTAATTGCAACAATTTTTTATTGGAATAAGTTGATTTTCCAGCTATACGCTTTGCGTGGTTGACCATACACGTTTCTACCTTTCCAGCATTTTGCAACAAATAAACATCCACAAAAATGATGGGCGATACTTGTTGTTTGATGGTTGTCAACACCGTTGATTTCATAATTTTAAACGAGGTGACGTTACTAAAATCAATGGATTTGCTTTTTGTTATTTTTTTCAAAACGCTACTTGAAAAATTGCGCACTAATGAGTGTTGTTTTGCTTGATAGGTGCCATACACCAAATCGGCATTTGTTGATTGCAATTTTTCAAAAAGATTGTCAATTTCAAATGGATCGTGTTGCAAATCATCGTCCATCACTACTACAAAATCACTTTTTGACGCCGATAAACCCGTAGCAATTGCGGTGTGTTGTCCATAATTACGCGTTAATCGGATGGCTTCAAAGCTAAATTGTAGTTGCTTTTCTAATGATTTTAAAAATTCAAATGTACCGTCGCCACTTCCATCTTCAACAAAAATCACATGCATGTGCAACTCCGATTTTTTTTCGGCATTCCATGCATTCAAACGCTCAATCAATTGAGGCAATGTTTGTTGGGATTTATAAAGCGGAATAACAATGTCGAGTGTTAGCATGAGTAATAGTTAGTAATCTTGAATAATTGAACAAAATTTCGGCTGAAAGGGCAACAAAACAGAAGCTACTGAAAAACCAACACCAAAACCAGTTGCAAGTATCCAGTTGGAATGTTTAGCACAATCATCCCAAGCCAAACTCAATGTTAGCGGTATGCTTGCCGAAGCTGTGTTTCCAAATTCTGTGATGGAATAAGGCACTTTGTCTTCGGGGATGTTTAGTTTTTTTCGGATGGACTCATTGATTAATTGATTTGCCTGATGCAACACAAATAAATCAGGAAAAATTATCGAATGTTGCGCAAAATCCAATAATTGTTGAATATTTTGTGGCACCAACTTCACCGAATAGCCAAAAACATCAATGCCGTTGAGTTGCATTTTATCGTTGTGCTGGTGTGTAATTTCTATTGCATGTTGACCCGAGCCATCTGTTTGCAAGTTGAAAAATCCACATTTGTTTTTATCGCCTTTTTTGTATTCAATAGCAATAGCCGATGCTGCATCTGAAAAGATAGGACGTACACTTTTATCGTTAGCATCAATTAATTGTGTAGAAATATCGCCACAACAAAGAATTGCGCGTGCATCTCTGCCTAAACTTGCAAGCATGCTATAAACAACTTGAAGTCCGTAAACAAACCCCGAACAACCCGATACAATATCAAAACACATTGTATTGGATGAAAGGTTTAAATCGCCGTGCAAGCGACAAGCAACGGAAGGAATTACCATTTGTGGAGTTTGAGTTACACAAATAAGCGCATCAATTTGGTTGTTTTCCCATGCCAACTTTTCAAGTAATTGACTGGCTGCTTTCTCAAATAAATCTTTGATAGTTGTTTGTTTGGAGGCAATTCTACGGTAACGAATTCCAGTGTGATTAACCAAAGCTTTTCGTTCATCGGTCGATAACATTTCCAATTCCAAATTGTCTTCTACTGTTTTGGGCAATACCGTAACGATACCTACAATTTCAGATCCTGTATGTTTGGAAAGAGCCATTATTGGTTAGATAGATGTTGGTGTAAATCTTTCACTGTGATACATTTTGCCAAATCGCTTGCTGTTAAAACAATGGCAGTTTCATCGTTAATTCTAGAAATTAATATCAAAGCATTCAAAGAGCTCCAAGTACGCAATTGGCGCAATTGACTTGTTGCCTGAACTTCTCCTTTGTCGAGCAATAGTTCACTTTCTAAAAATTGGATGAAATCTGTAAGTAGCTCAAATTTTCGCATAGAACAAATGTAATAAACTATCTTAAAACTAAACGTTTTTTCAGAAGAAACGTTGCTTTTTAGAAAAAGTAGAACTGGCAAGCACTAACCAATTAAGACTGCATCTTGCCAACTCACGATGGTTTCATTGGTGCGTTTTTGCGAGGTGTTTTGTGTATTCATCAAATAGTGTTGAAATTGAATTTCGGTGGTCAATTTATCCAAATAATGCAATGATTTAAGAAATTCTTCTTTTACCGTTTGCGAGTATTTCATTTCCACACATTGCACTTTTAATCCGTGTTCAATAATCAAATCTATTTCATTGCCATTGCTATCGCGCCAGTAATAGAAATTGCGTTTTTTCCCCTCTACGTTGTGCGATTTAAAAATTTCAAGCAATGCAAAGTTTTCAAATAAAGCACCTTTTGCGGGAGAATGAATCAATTCATCGGTTGTTTCTATCCCCAGCAAATAAGCTAAAAGTCCCGTATCATAAAAATACAATTTAGGCGATTTAACCAAACGTTTGCTTAAATTGCGGTACCACGGCTTTAGTTTAAAAACAATGTAACTGGCTTCTAAAATAGATAACCAATTTTGAATTGTTTTTACCGAAACACCAATTTTTTTGGCAAACTCACTGGCATTAAACGCCTGACCTGCATATACGGCACACAGCTGCACAAAACTTTGAAACATGGCCAAATCTTGCACATTTACAATTGTTCGCACATCCCGTTCCACATACGTTTTCACATAGGATGGGAAATAATCAATGGGTGCAATGTTTTTATCATAAATACGCGGATAACCTCCTTTTATGATGGCTTCGTTGACATCAATTGGTTGTTGGCTTGTAATTTCAGCTATAGAAAAAGGCAGCAATTCAAGGTGATAAACACGACCCGCCAATGTTTGTGTAATTTTTTCTAACAGTAAAAAATTTTGCGATCCACTCAATATAAATTGCCCCGTCAATCCAGATTCATCTACAATTTGTTGTAAGTAAGAAAATAATTCTGGCACGTTTTGTATTTCATCAAAAATGACATATTTATCATAATGATTCAAGAAACCTCGGGGGTCTGCTTGTGCAAATTGACGATTATCAAGGTTTTCCAACGACACATAACGATAAGTAGGGAATGCTAATTTTGCAAACGTGCTCTTACCGGCCTGCCGTGGACCAGTAACAACAATAACAGGAAATTTTCCTGCCATATCGTTTGCTTTTTTTACAATCATTCTATTTATCATACTACAAATCTATGCAATTTTGGAATAATATTTATGCATATTTGGAATATTTTTTATGTAATATTGGATTTTATCTTATGTATATGTGGAATTTTTACTATGCATTATTGGATTTTTTCTTATGTATATTTGGAATATTGTTTATGTAAATATGGAATATTTTAACATTATAACACCTGTTTACTCTCTAATCTAGCCATAATAAAAATCTATATGTGTATCAATATTTTTTATGATTGAAGTCACTTAAACTGTTGTACATTTGTAAAAAAAAATGGCTATGAAAAAAAAAATGATTAAAAAACGCTTACAATCTTTATTGACATTGGCACTTATTGGTGGTTCTACAATTCTTTTGTACTCTAGATGTAGCTCACCTGAAGTGAAAGATGAAGTAGTTGTTGACGACAGCGCTGACAAAGCTTTATTAGAAAAAGCAAACTCTATTTTTAAATCAATTTCATCAATTCCACAAGATGATATTGCAATGAACAAAATTTTATTAGGTAAAAAACTTTACCACGATAAAAGTTTATCGAAAGATCAGACCATTAGTTGTGCTTCATGCCACAACTTAAACACTTATGGTGTTGATAATTTAGCATTTTCTCCAGGTGATACCAAAGAATTAGGAGGCAGAAATTCACCTTCATCTGTTTATGCCTTTTTGCACTCGGTTCAATTTTGGGATGGTAGAGCAAAAGATGTGGAAGAACAAGCAGGTGGACCAATTCTAAACCCAGTTGAACACAACGTTCCAAACCAAGCATTTTTAGAAAAAAGATTGCGCGAAAACAAAGAATATCAACGTTTGTTTAAAGAAGTGTATCCTAACGAGGCGCAACCTATCACCTTTGCAAACATTACAAACGCAATTGGTGCTTTTGAACGTCAATTGGCACCTGAAAGTAGATTTGATAAATGGTTGGATGGCGATAATACGGCTTTAAACGCACAAGAAAAGAAAGGTTTACAAGCATTTATGGATAATGCATGTATTACTTGTCACATGGGACCAGCTGTTGGTGGTGGCTTGATGCAAAAATTTGGTTTATATGGCAATTACTGGGAAAAAACTAACAGTAAGAAGATCGACAATGGTGTTTATGATTTAACCAAAAAAGAAAGCGATAAGTACATCTTTAAAGTTCCAAGTTTAAGAAACGTTGAAAAAACAGGACCTTATTTCCACGATGGCTCTGTTACTAAATTGGAAGACGCTGTAAGCATGATGGCCGAATTGCAATTGGGTAATAAATTATCAGATGAAGATGTAAAAAATATTACTGCATTCTTAAAATCAATGACAGCAGAAGTTGATGCAAAATACATCGAATAGCATTCTAAAAGCAAAATTATCAAAAGAGATTGTTCAACTTGGGCAATCTCTTTTTTTATAGCTGCACTACCTTTAAAATAAAATTCATCAACCAAGCGGGACCAATCAACAAAAACTGCAAATCTTTGAAAAAAGAGGGTTTTTTACCTTCTATTCCGTGTCCAATAAACTGACCAATCCAAGCTATTACAAAAACACCTATAGAAAACAACAATAAACCGCTATTTCCCAATTGTACAAAAATAAATTCGTTGGCAAATAACACAAAAAGTGCCCAAAATAAAAAACCAACAAATAATTTAAAAGAAAGTGTTAGATAATAAAAAAGCACTAAAATCAACACCAGTGATGCCCAATTGATGTAGCTTGAAAATTCTTGCAGAGCATTAGGAAATGGCAGGCAACGTATCATTCCAAAAATGGAGAAAAAAATGCTTGGTACGCATACCCAATGAATCAATTTATTGGTTTTATTTTGATGACTTTCGGCATACTCGCGCAATAAACGTTCTATTTTTGTTGTTTTCATGATTCGGGATTTTGACATACTAAATTAAAAAAAATCACTACATTTGTCAACTGATTTTAAAAACATGAAAATTACCAACGAAATTATTGATCACATTGCGCATTTGTCTCGTTTAGAATTTGAAGGTTCTGAAAAAGATGCTATTCGTCAAGATATGGAAAACATCATTTCATTTATGGATGTGTTGCAAGAAGTGGATACCAACAATGTGGAGCCGTTGATTTTTATGAACGACGAAATCAACCATTTGCGTGAAGATATTCCTACAGTGACATTAACACAGCAAGAAATTCTGAAAAATGCACCTAAAAAAGATTCTGATTTCTTTAGAATTCCTAAAGTATTAGATAAGTAATTGTTCTTATTTTATGACAAAAAAATAGGGGAGTACTGATCAGAATCCCCATATTTAATTTTTTTCTTTAAAAAAGTATTTACAAAAACTAGCTTAAAGTTACTTGGTTTTAACAACACTAAAAGTTCCTCCAACTTCTTCACAACTCTCTTTTGCAGCTTTAGCTTGTTTCTTATCCAATTCTTTATACTCAGATTTATAGGTTGTGTCAATTAATGTATATTCACACGTATAATTTTTCTTACAAGATACAAGTGCTGAAAATGCAATTCCAACTAAAAATAATTTTTTCATAATTCACTATTAATTTTATGTTCTCAAATTTAATCGTTTTTTTACAATATGAAAATTGAAAAACAAAAAAAGGAACCTTTTCAGATTCCTTTTTTGAATTGTATTGTAAAAAACTATTTAGCTTTCCAAGTACCTCCAGCTAATTCACATGTTGTTTTTAATGCGTCCATTTGTGCGCTAGTGTAATTTTTCTCACTATATGTTGCACTAGAAACACCATTAATTGTACATGTGTACTCTTTTTTGCAAGAAGCCAAAGCTAAAACTGCTAATGCAGCAAATACTACTTTTTTCATAATGTTTAATTTTAATGTTAATTTTAAAACAAATATATGTAATAAAATGAAATAGAATTTAAAAAATAATTGAAATATTAGTTCAAAGAACAATTTTTATCTCCAGCTACTGTGATTAACCCTACTGATACAGATCCTGTACAAATTTGTTTAGCATCTTTCTTCGTTCTGTTAACAATTTGGTAAGATGATGCATTTCCTTCGTATTGACATGTACATGTCCAGTCTTTTTTACAAGAAGCCAAAGCCAAAATAGCCAAACCAGCGAATAAAACTTTTTTCATAATTATAGATTTATGTGTTAATAATATAAAACAAATATATGTTAAAATTTGCAAATAGCAAACTATTATCGCTGAAATACGAAGTTTTACGTAGTTTAATCCAGTTTTTCCATCAAGTATTGGTACAATAAAACCATGTTCATGATGTCGCTTTTATACACCAATTCGTTGGGAGTATGCACATGATCTTCGGGAGCTCCAATAAAACACCAGTCAATTGGAAGGTGCGATAATTGCAATAGACTTCCATCGCTTCCGCCTGCCGATTCTACTTCTAATTGAAACATTACACCCGATTGTTCGGCTAATGCAACAATTTTATTTAAAAACGATTTACGTGGCAAGTATTTATCGCGCAATGAAATGGCAACACCTTTTCCATGCAAAACACCTGGCGTTACCCATGTGATATCGGAAATCAATGCTTGGCGAATGTTGTAGTTTTGATACAAATAGTTGGCGCAAAACCCAACGCTGTTGCCTCCATGCTCTTCGTAGGTGGAAAACACTATAGCGCCATTTTCTAGTTGTTCAGCAACTTTTAATGCCGACCAAACACCCAAACGGTTGTCCAAATAAGGCGATTGCACATACACATCGCTTTCTATAAAATTGGGTTTGTAGGTAAGAATCGTTCCTCGGTCTATCGTACGGTCAAACACACACGTGAGCGAAATGGTATCGTCGTCGTTTTCAATAACCATCAATTCGGTTGCAATTTCACCTTGAGAGTCGCAACCAACCAGTTGAATGCCATCTTCAATGGTAGGACCGCCAATTTTAATTAAATTATTCTCGTAACCAACAGAATAGCCAATGGTGTCAATGTGTGCATAAATTGCAGTTGTAGGTTTGCCAAAAATTAGCACCACACAATCGTGAAAATCTCCACCCGACAAAACGGTTGGTTGCACTTTCCAATTAGGTGTATTTTGAGCAACGTAATCAAGTATAAATTGAGCAATATTCCCTTCATCGCTTGATGCACCTCTTATTGCTGTTAATTGTTTTAATAATTCCATTTTAATATTCTCCCAGAAAAATAATTTTTATTTCACCTAATTTAGCAAGTTCTGATTGCAAAAATTCAGCTGTTGTTAATGGTAGTTTAACATCCAGTTGGCAAGTCACATCAAAAAGTTGATTGGAATAGTCTAATCCTGTTTTTTTGAGCCAATTCATCACTTCGGGCATTTCGTTGTATGAAAATTGAAGTTGAATGTGGTGAAAAACCTCTATTTCTACTATTGTGGCATTGTTGAGAGCATCTTGTGCTGCTTCGCGATAGGCATGAATTAGTCCGCCAACTCCCAATTTTACACCACCAAAATAACGCACAACACCAATCAACACATTGGATAAATCAAACGATTGAATTTGCCCTAAAATGGGGGCACCCGCAGAATTGTTGGGTTCTCCATCATCGTTGGCACGAAACTGTTTTTTATCCAACCCAAAACGATAGGCCCAACACACATGCCGCGATTGGTAATGTTCTTTTCGCCATTTTTCGATGTGTTGCTTTGCTTCTTCTTCGGTATAGCACGGAACAGCATAGGCAATGAATTTAGAACCTTTTTCTTTGTAAAGTCCTTCGGATTGTTCTTTTACTGTTTTATATGTTGTTTGAGAAGTCAAGGGGGAAGTTTTGAAATTTGAAGGGTGAAATTAGAAGGGTGAAGTTTGAAGGGTGAAATTAGAAGGGTGAAGTTTGAAGTTTGAAATTAGAAGGATGAAATTTGAAGGATGAAGTTTTGAAATTTGAAGGATGAAGGATGAAATTTGAAGGATGAAATTTTAAGTTAGCGCTGGATTTTAATTTTCATTTTTTTCAAAATTGATACACAAATTGCAGTTAATTCATCTGCTTCTTTTAGTAGATCGTCAACATTCTGCCATTGTTTTTCTTTTATTATTTCTAACCAAAAGCAACATTCATCTGCTTCTTCTAAAACAATGTTCATTTTTGAAATAAATTCTCTGTCACTTCTTGCTCTGTTTGCTGCCCTATAGTTTGCACCTACTGAAGTAGCGCTTCTCAATAGCTGATTCATTACTACTTTTTTGGTCATTGAATATTCCATTCGTTCAACTAAGTCAATAATTGAAAGCGAGAATTTCTTTGTCCTATCTTGCAACTCTTTACTCATCAACAAAAACCTATTTAATCATCCCAAATTAGCCATTTTTTCTTCCAAAATTGCAATTTTGCTCAATGCATCCGCTTCTTTTTTACGTTCCATTTCAACAACATTTGCAGGAGCGCCACTAACAAATTTTTCGTTTTTCAATTTATTTTGAACACTTGCCAAGAACCCTTTTGCATATTTTAGCTCTTCTTGCATTTTTGCTAATTCGGCTTCAACATCAATAGAATCGCCAAAAGGAACATAATATTCGTTGTTGGCAACAATGAAACTATTGGCATTGTTAACTTTTTCTGCGGTATATTCCAACGAGCTTAAATTCCCCATTTTTACAACTACCGAATCAAAGCTTCTATCGTAATCAGCATTCTTTTTAATCAACAAATCAACTTTTACTTTATTAGCAATGTTGTTGGTGTTGCGAATATTTCTAATACCAATAATTACTTCTTCGGCACGTTTAAAATTAGCCAAAGTGCTAGCATCAATTGTGCCTACAGTTGGCCATTGCGCAACAATAATATCGTCTCCGGCTTGGCGTTCACGAATTAAATGCCACAATTCTTCGGCAATAAATGGTGTAAACGGCTGAATCAATTTCAAGATGCTTTCAAAGAAATCTTTAGTTGCTTCCAATGTTTTAGCATCAATTGGATGTTGGTAGCCCGGTTTGATCATTTCCAAATACCACGAACAGAAATCGTCCCAAACCAATTTATAAATAGCCATCAACGCCTCAGAAATTTTAAACTTATCAAATAAATCGTTGATTTCTGTTAATGCCTCATTAAAACGGGATGAAAACCATTCAATTGCTCGAACAGATGATTCGGGTTGGTCTATTTCTTTCACTTCCCAACTGCTCACCAAACGGAAGGCATTCCAAATTTTATTGGTAAAGTTTCTACCTTGCTCGCATTGCGATGTATCAAACGGCAAATCGTTTCCTGCAGGCGATGAAATTAAAATCCCCATGCGCACACCATCAGCACCATATTGGTTGATTAATTCAATTGGGTCGGGTGAGTTTCCTAAAGATTTAGACATTTTTCTACCCAATTTATCGCGAACAATTCCGGTATAGTAAACGTTTCTAAATGGCAAATCGCCCATGTATTCGTAACCAGCAATAATCATTCTAGCCACCCAGAAAAACATAATTTCTGGCGCAGTTACCAAATCGTTGGTTGGATAGTAATATTTAATTTCTTCGTTGCCCGGCTGTGTCAATCCTTTGAAAACAGAAATTGGCCACAACCACGATGAAAACCAAGTATCTAACACATCATCGTCCTGACGCAAATCAGTTGGAGCGATTGTTTTATTGGCTTTTTTAGATGCCAATTCAGCTGCTTGTTCGGCAGTTTTTGCAATCACAAAATCTTCTGCTCCCGTTCCAAAATACCATGCTGGAATGCGGTGTCCCCACCACAATTGACGCGATACACACCAATCTTTTACATTTTCCATCCAGTGTTTGTAAGTATTTTTGAACTTATCGGGATGAAAATTGATATTTCCGTTCATGACATTGTCCAAAGCTGGTTGTGCCAAATCTTTCATCGACAAGAACCATTGCAATGATAATTTTGGTTCAATTACCGCATTGGTGCGTTCAGAATATCCAACTTTGTTGATGTGGTCTTCAGTTTTTACCAAATAACCTTTATCGTGCAATTCTTTTTCTATGGCTTTGCGCACCTCAAAACGATCTTGCCCATCGTAGTGCAATCCGTGTTGATTTAAAGTTCCATTATCATTAAAAATATCAATGGTTTCTAATTGGTGTTTAATACCCAAATCATAGTCGTTTACATCGTGTGCTGGTGTAACTTTTAAGCAACCTGTACCAAAATCCATTTCCACATATTCATCCAAAATAATTGGCACTTTGCGGTTAACAATTGGCACAATGGCATGTTTTCCGTGCAAATGCGTATAGCGTTCGTCGTTTGGATTGATACAAATTGCAGTATCTCCAAAAATAGACTCTGGACGTGTGGTTGCAATGGTTAACCATTCATCATCTGATTCGGCCACTTTATAGCGAATATGGAATAATTTAGAATTCACTTCTTTGTGGATTACTTCCTCGTCAGAAAGTGCTGTTTTTGCCTCCGGATCCCAGTTCACCATGCGAACTCCACGGTAAATTTTTCCTTTTTGGTACAAATCAATAAAAACATCGATTACAGAATCTGAATAATCGGGATTCATCGTAAAATCAGTACGTTCCCAATCGCATGAACAACCTAATTTTTTAAGTTGCTCTAAAATAATTCCTCCGTGTTTGTCCTTCCACTCAAAAGCGTGTTTTAAGAATTCATCGCGTGTTAAATCCGATTTTTTAATTCCTTCTGCACGTAGTTTTTGTACCACTTTTGCTTCTGTTGCAATAGATGCGTGGTCGGTTCCAGGTACCCAACATGCATTTTTTCCTAACATACGCGCTCGACGAATCAACACATCTTGGATGGTATTGTTGAGCATGTGTCCCATGTGCAAAACTCCCGTCACGTTTGGTGGGGGAATTACAATGGTGTAAGGCTCACGTTCATCGGGTGTTGAGTGAAAATAGCCTTTATTCATCCAATGCTGGTACCATCTTTCTTCTGCGCTTTGCGGTTCGTATGTTTTTGGAATTTCCATATTCTAAATTTCGTTATTTTTTTACAAAGTTAGTGATATTCGGTAGTTGTGCAAGGGGAAATTTATATTTACAATTTGATTCAACAACTGGTGAGTAAGCCCAAAACAGGATGCATTTTAGTGGTATTCCTCATGAATGCGTTTTAACTCTTTGGCATCGTTGGCATCAATCCCCAAACTATCGGCAATTTCTTTTGCTCTGACTATGTCTTGGGTTGTCAATCCTGTAGAATCTTGTTCGGCTTTGTATAAATTGTTTAAATAGATGGTGCTTTCTTTGATTTGTGGAATGGTGGTGGTTGACAAATTTTTAATTGGATGGTATAACAGTGATGCATCCGTAGTTTCTTTTTTCAAAAAATTGGTTTTTTCATTATAGGCGTCCAACATTACTAAAAAAACACTCAGAATATATGTTACTTTAATGGTTCCAAAGAGAATACCTAGAAATTTATTGAGTGGCGATAGGTGTACAACACTCACTGCTTTTTCGAGCATTTTTCCGCCAAAAAAAATTAAAGCTCCAACAGCCAAAAAAGTAGCTGTAAATGCAATAACAGGCATGTATTGTGATTGAATGTTCCAATTGTTTTTAAGAAAATTAGCCGTTCCATCCGAAAAATTAACACCGGCATAAATTCCCACCAAAACTGCCAATAATACGCAAATTTCAATAATAAAGCCGTTTTTAAAACCCTTGTAAACACCCCAACCGAGGGGCAATAAAAGAAGAATATCTATAAAGTTCATGTTTCTATTTTATCTCCTCAAAACTATCAAAATGATCGTCGTCATTGTTGTTGGATGAATCGTCTGTTTTGTCAAATGCCTTTCCAGAAAGCAACATCAAAATAGAATTGACCACTTTCATTATGATATTGAGCAAAAAGAAGAAACCTATTACTTTAAAAATAAACCCAAAAATTGGCGTTGATTCGATGTCTAAAATACTGTCTTTGAACCAAACAGAAATAGGATTGATGGCAAATTCTGGCTGAAACCAAAACAACACAAATGCTGCAATAGCCATTAAAATCACAGCTATTTCTGCCTTGGCATTAAAAGTTGGCTCCAAATTGGGCATTCCATTGGTATAAACACTAAAAAGCAATTGCTTGTTTTTTCGCTGTTGAAACTTGCCAACAAAATAGAGCAACAAAACGATGGTGCCAAATACCAACTGACTGTTGTAGTTGAGTCCTTTGATGGATTGATCGTAACAAATTAAAAATGTTACATCTACCAATAATAAATATTGCACCGCTTTTAATATGTAAACTTCTGCCGTTTGTTTTTGGCGCCCCATGGTGAGAATACGTATTCCCAAGCTAATCAATCCCCAGATAAAACCAAAAATGGCAAACACTACGCCTAGGCGGAAAATAAAATTTAATAAATCCATACTACAAAAATGAGAAAATCAAAACAATGTTGTGTGTCTCAATTGTTAAAGTTACTAAATATTTTGTGTGAAAATTTTTTTTTGCAATTGAGCAGCTTATTTTATGGAAAAAAACTATATTAGCATTTAATTACTAATACTATAAATTTTACATTATGAAAAAACTATTACTTTCAATTTCAGCACTGTTGTGTGCGCAGCTAACTTTTGGTCAAGAAACTCTTTTTCAGGATAATTTTGAAAGTGGCTCATCCAATTGGACTTTAAACACTGGTTCTGCAGCAAATCAATGGATTGTGAATAATTCATACACAGGATTTTCAGGTTTTATTAACAATACTCCCAATCAACCTTCGGGAATAAACGGGGCGCCAACCTCCAACTATTTGCATATTCACAATACAACGGTTGTGGCTTTAGGTGTTTCCAATGCTAATTATCAAACAGGGGTATATGCAAACCAAGATGCAACAATGACCTCAAGCATTTCAACAGTAGGGAAAACGGGTGTTACTTTTAGCTATTGGTATTTGGCTGTTGGTGCAGCAGGAGATAGCGAAGGAAAAGTTTATTATTCTACAGATAATGGCTCTTCGTGGAATTTACTTGCAACCTACTCGGGTGTTAGTGCGTGGACACAAGCAACTCACACGTTACCAGCATTTGATAACCAAGCAACTCTAAAATTTAAGTTCAATTGGACAGATGGTGATTTAGGTCAAGACCCTGCATTTTCAATTGATGATGTGTTGATTACAGCCAATGGTCAAGCAGATGCAATTAGCAACTTGGTTATTTCAAATTCTGATGCATGGTGTCAAGGCACAACAAAAAATATCAATGTTTCTTTTGATGCAACAGGCACTTATACTTCTGGAAATGTTTTTACCGCTCAATTATCTGATGCATCAGGAAGTTTTGCTTCACCAACTGCTATTGGAACATTAAATTCATCAACTTCAGGAGCACAAGTTATTGCAGCAACCATCCCAAACAATGTGAATGCAGGAAATGGCTACCGTATCCGTGTTGTATCTACTAGCCCAGCGTTAATTTCTGATACAGATAACGGAACCAATTTAGTGGTTCATCCTCAACCGAATGTTGTGCTTGCCAACTTTGATGCAATGTGTGTATATCACAACCCTATCACGTTGAATCAAGGTAGTCCAACGGGAGGTATATATTCTGGACCGTCTGTTGTGAGTGGTCAATTTAACCCTTCAACTGCAGGTGTTGGATCTTGGGCAATAACTTATACCTATACAGATGGAAATGGTTGTGGTGGACAAGCAACAAAAAACATTACTGTAAGTGCATGTGCAGGAATTGATGAAGTAGCTTCCAATTCATTGTCGGTTTACCCTAATCCAGCTTCTGATAAATTATTCATTGAAGGGAATGGTGTTAAACGTGTTTTAATTTATGATTTACTTGGAAATGAAGTAGCAAGTTTTGATGCTCCTCAAACTTATTACAATATTCACCAATTGAATGCTGGAGCTTATTTAGTGAAAGTAGTTGCAGAAAACACAACTAAAATGATTAAAATTCAGGTAAAATAACAAATACCTAAATATTGAAAAAACCTGTGCTGATTTGGTTCAACACAGGTTTTTTTATGCTTGTTTCTTCACTACATTGATAACTTCTTCAACACTATCAAACGGAGGCAAACATCCGCTGTTTTCGGAGCAAACAAAAATTAAATCTGTTGTGCTTTCTTTGTTCATCCCTAATGCAATGACCGAAGAATCATAGGCTGTTAGCACATTTGGAACATACTGATTTTGCAGAAGTGCACTGTTTTCTAGTTTGTTATCGCCCGAAAATACTACTTCAAAATAGGGTTGAGTACATTTAAATAATGCTGTTGCCCAATTGGAATACATGGAGCCATATTGTTCCATACCGTCATAAATATTAGCCAATTGCTGATGTGCTGTTTCTATCCATTCGGTTTTACCAAATAAATGCCCTAAAACCAATAAATTGTTAGCCATGATTGAATTACTCGATGGAATCACATTGTCGTTGATGTCCATTTTGCGTGCAATCAACTTGGTAGAATCGGGCGTAAAATAAAACATTTTGCTTTCCTTGTTTTGGAAATGAACAAGCACATATTCTGTTATATCTCGAGCTTTTAGTGCATATTCTTCCAAGCCTGTTACTTCGTAAAAACGAACAAACGCTTGAATTACGGTGGCATAGTCTTCCAAAAACCCATCAATTGAACTGATGTTGTGTTTTCTTGTTCGCCACAATGAATTATCGTCTTTTAGTTGGTATTTCAACACCCAACGCACCATTTTCAAAGCCAAATACATGTATTCTTCGTTTTGAAATGCGGCATAGGCATCCGATAAACCTGTAATTAGCAAGGCATTCCACGCAGTTAAACATTTATCGTCAATTGCTGGGCGAATGCGGCGTTTTCTGGTTTGCAACAAAGCATCGTTTACTTGTGCAATTTTTTGTTCCAACGCTTCGGGCGTAAGGTTGTATTTTTTTTGCAGTTCGGCATCGGTTAAAACACGCAAAGGAATGTATTTGCCATCTTCCCAATGTCCTCTTTCATTAAATGCATACAAATCCGACGCAAAATCGTAGTTTTCGTGCAAAGCTTCTTTGTATTCTTGCAGCGACCAACAATAGTACAATCCTTCCTCGCCTTGACTATCGGCATCAATTGCAGCGTGATAAACACCGTCAAAATCTTGCATTTCGCGTTGCAACCATTCAATAGTTTGGTGCACAACACGCGCATACAATGGTTTTTTAAACACTTTGTAGGCTTGCGAGTACAAGGAAATTAATTGGGCATTATCGTACAACATTTTTTCAAAATGAGGCACTTTCCACAACATATCGGTAGAATAGCGTGTAAAACCACCTCCCACATGATCGTAAATTCCACCCATTGCCATTTTATCCAAGGTTAGCTCCACATGTTGCATTGTTTTTTCATCCGAAAACTGAACACCGTATTGCAATAAAAATTGATAATTGCTCGGCATAGGAAACTTAGGAGCACGAGCATCGCCTCCTTCCATTGTATCAAATTGTCGTTTCCAACGCACCACCATTTCGTGCAATTTTTCATTGGAAAATGTTGTTTTTTCTTGCGGAGTATCAATCAATTCACTGGCAACTATTCCATCGTGAAGCATGGTTGCATATTCTTCGGTACGCTCTTTTTCGTTGGTAAACGTGTAATGCAACGAATTTAAAATAGACATCCATTGCTCTTTTGGAAAATACGTTCCACCATAAATTGGGCGACCATCGGGCAATGTAAAACAATTCAATGGCCAACCACCGCTTTGTGTCATAAGTTGAACCGCCGTCATGTACACTTGGTCCACATCCGGGCGTTCTTCTCTATCCACTTTAATATTGATAAAATGTTGGTTCATTAATGCAGCCACTTCTTCGTCTTCAAAACATTCGTGCTCCATCACGTGGCACCAGTGGCAAGAAGAGTAACCAATGCTCACCAACACCAATTTATTTTCTTGGCGGGCACGTTCAAATGCTGCTTCACTCCACGGCACCCAATCAACAGGATTATCGGCATGTTGAAGTAAATAAGGCGAACTTTCTTGCATTAATGCATTAACTTTTTTCATGTAGGGTAAATTTGCAGGGAATTAATCGGGTAAATTATCGGCTTCTTCTAAAATTGCTTTAGACATTTTTACTAAAACAGGCTTAAACTTCGCCATCATTTCGGGGTCAATTTCTCCCACCGCCTCAAAAGTCAGTGGTTTTCTGTACATGTACCAAAACGAATCATTGGGGTCAAACGCACCTCCCTCCAAAATCATCACAATATCTCTAAAATGGTTTTTGAAACGGCTTTCAATCAATTCTCCAATTTTTTCTTCTTCGGTTTCATCAACGTATAATCTAAAATCGCTGATTAAAATTCCAAACAAATCGGAGTTCAATACTTCCATTTTTCCTTTGTCATAACGCGATTGCGCACTAAAATTGCAAATTAACACGTTGTAAATTAGGCATTCTAACTTTCCTTCTTCTGTTAATGGCTTAAACTCTGTTTCAAGCGTTTTCATGTGCTTGTATGCCAAATCTATCATTATTGATGCTGTCATCTTGTTGTTTGAATTAAAAAGTGGTGCAATTTACGGATAAAATAGCTTTTAACAAGACTTCAACGTCTGAATTTTATGCACATCAAAAAAAGAAAACGGCGCAATTTCTTTGGTGTAAATTGCTCATTGAAAATAAAATAATTCACTAATTTTGCCCAATGATTTTTTCGGTAATAGATGTTGAAACCACTGGTGGCAATCCAAAATCTTCCAAGATTACGGAGATTGCTATCTATAAACACGATGGTGTAAACGTTATTGGCGAATTTGAATCGTTGGTGAATCCAGAAATGCCTATTCCAGAATTTGTATCCAATTTGACTGGAATTACCGATGAAATGGTAGCAAACTCGCCTAAATTTTACGAAATAGCCAAAGAAATCATTGAATTTACCAAAGGAACGGTGTTTGTTGCCCACAATGTATCGTTTGATTACGGCATGATACGCAGTGAATACAAGCGATTGGGTTATGATTTCCGATTGCCACATTTGTGTACGGTGCAAACCAGTCGCAAGCTCTTGCCCGACATGGAATCGTATAGTTTAGGGAAGTTGACACGTTCACTAGGTATTGCGCTTAAAGGTCGCCATAGAGCGGGAGGTGATGCATTGGCAACGGCTAAACTGTTGACTCACTTAATGGAAACCGACGATGTAACGAAATTTATTCAAGAAGAAATTGACGTCAACGAATTGCATCCTTTGCTCAACATGGAAGAAATTGAGGAAATTCCAAACAAACCAGGAATTTACAAGTTTTTTGATGAAAACAATCAATTAATTTACATCGGAAAAGGCAAATACATCCGCACACAAATTGAGCAACACCTTAAAAATAGCACTCAAAAAAAATCGGCTGCATGGGGCAAGAATATTGCACGAGTTGAGTTTGAACTTACAGGGAATGAATTGGTTGCAGCAATAATTGAACACCAACTATTGCAACGCCATTCCACACCCTACAATAAAAAATCAAGCAAAACAACCAAGCAAAATTTGTTTGACGAAGATTTGGCAGTAATGGATTTTAATGGCGAATCGTTTTTTATTTTAAGAAAAGGACGCACCAAATTTGAACGTTCTATTTTGTATGTGGAAAACGGTCAGTTTGTTGGATTTGGCTATTGCCCATTTCACATGAACCACCAATTGCCGATATATTGGAAACGATACATTCAAACAACCACCACCACAGATGACTTCATTCAACACATCATCTATACGGCAATCCGAAAAGAAAAAATTGATAAAATAAAAATTTGATTTCATTGAGAACAATTATCTTTGTTTCATGAAGAAAACAATAGCTTACTTTCTATCGGTTGGAATTGTATGTAGTGCCATGGTTGCTTGCACCACAAAAAATGAAGAAAACACAAAAAATACCAATCCATTAGAAAAAAAAGTAGATGACGACGATCCGTCTCTTCCGTTTGATCAACGTTTGAAACAATACGTAGAACGCAAATTAAACACGCGTCCGGGAGAAAATTACAGCTTAAAAATTTACGAAGAACATTTAAACGATGACGACAAAAAAGACATGGTAATCACTGTCAATCGTTTAGAAGATGCTTATAAATCGGCTGAAGAGAAAAATTTAGTAAACAAATCGGAAGTATTGGGTTATTTTGGTAATCACAATTACTTTTTTTACTGGAGCAGTAAAACCGATAAATTCACACCTCCGTTTATTATTGCGTCAACTCCACAACGCGAGTTGAAAATTTCTTTTGAAAACATATCTTCAGAATCGCACAAAGACATCGTGGTAGATTATGCCATTCGCAATTCGCAATTCAGAAAAATTTATTTGATGATGGACGATTTACCGTTTTATTCTTTCCAATGGAAGCTATATGACGGTTGGGGAACAGACAAAGTGGAAGCCTATTGTTTTGAATACGGCAAAGGATCTTATTCCAACGTAAAAGACATCATCATCAATTTTGCAAAAATTAAAAACATTGCTCCAACCGATGATTACAACACGATAGAGCCAGAAATTACGTGTGAAAAACAATTATTGAAACGCTTTTTCTTTAACACACAGGACAGAAAATATTACACACCCAACTAATGGAGCATCACATAACCGTTCCTAAAACTGCCCGCTATTTTTCAAAGGGCAATCCAACGGCAAAAAAATTGTTGGTGGTATTGCATGGCTATGGGCAATTGGCGCGTTATTTCATTCACAAATTCAATGAACTTTCAGACGATTGGTATGTGGTGGCACCCGAGGGCTTGCATCGTTTTTATCAAAATGGGCATTCGGGGCGTGTGGGTGCTTCATGGATGACCAAAGAAGATAGAGAAATGGACATTCAAGACAACCTTGAGTGGTTGCACCAATTGAGCAAACAACTTTTTGCTGAAAACAGCTATGAAGAAACCGTTATGCTTGGATTTTCGCAAGGAGCTGCAACGGCTGCACGTTATTTTTATGGCGGACAATCCTACTACAACCGTTTTATTGTGTGGGCATCTGTTTTGCCGCCTGATTTGGATGCAGAAGAATTGTTTGCAAAACACCAAGAGGCAACAAACAACACATTTGTTGTAGGAACCAACGATGAGTTTTTTAGTGCCGAACAACAAGCAGAATATTGCGCTTTCTATAAAAATTTAGGGTTTGATGTCAAGCAATTTGAAGGAAAACACGACATTGACATCCCCACCTTGAAAGAAATTTTACATGATTAATTTGGCACGTTTTATGGTGAAAAGAACAAAAATTCAACAAATGAAAAAAATATTGACATTACTTATTGTGCTTTTGAGCTTTACTGGATTTTCACAAACAGAAAGCGATCCAAAGGCCGACAAAATATTACGCGAGTTTTCTACCAAAGTAAACGGCAGCACATCGGTTTATTTAGAGTTTTCTGCATCTATAAAAAATGTGGACGGAGCAACAGAAAACAACATTGGTAAAGGTTGGTCAAAAGCCAATAAATATTACGCCACTTTTGGTGATTTTACACGTATTTCTAACGGAACAAAAATTTGGACCATCATCAAGGAAGAAAAATCGGTGTATGTTTCTGATGAAGACGATGGAAATGCAACCATCAATCCAAAACGCATGATGACATTGTGGGACAAAGATTACAAAAGCAAATACCAAAAAGAAACGCAATTGGGCAACGAAACGGTACACGTTATCAATTTGTATCCTAAAAATGTAAAATCAGCCGAATTTCACACCATCATTGTTTACATCAACAAAGCCAACAATGAATTGAAAAAAGCAACTTTGAAAGGAAAAGACGGTAGTTCTACAACCTATACCATCACCAAATTGGATTTTAATGTGGATGCTCCTGATTCTAAATTTACTTTTGATAAATCAAAATACCCAGGATACCAGATTATTGAGGATTAATGATTGATTATAAAAGAAAAGAGATTGATTTTTTACATGAAATCAATCTCTTTTTTTATGCGTGTATTTTTTTATTGAAAATAGGTATGAAAAGTTACAAATGAATGTTCTAATTCAGAAACAATCTCTTTTGCATCAGCTGCATTGTCTTCATTTTTTAATTCATCTACCAATTCCAAATGAGGGTGTAACCATTTGTGCAATTCATCGTGACTTTTTCCGTCCATTGTACAGCTGTTAATCAACGAAGAATTTTCGGCATTCAATTGCTCCGCTAATTTTTTATAATCGGTTCCTTTGCTGTCGATGTATTTTTTTAGCAATTTTTCAGCATTTGCAATAAAAGGCTTCATTTCGGCATTAACCTCCCATTTTTTACCTTCATTAAGAACAATTTCTTCAGCGGCTTCATCATCATGGTCATCATGATCTGCATGTTCTACTTGCTCATTGTGTGAATGTCCGTCGTGTGAATGCCCTTCGTGTGAATGTCCATCATGGTCACCACATCCATACACCAACAAGCCACAAACTGCTACAATTGTTAAAATATTTTTTTTCATTTCTTTGATTTATTATGAATTGATACTTTACAAATATAACATTTAAAAAATACAATCGTTTATGATTTTAATCAACATACACCACCAATCCTTTCAAGTATTCACCTTCTGGATGGTAGGCAGAAATGGGGTGATCTGCAGGTTGGTGCAATTGTTCAACAATGCGTACATTACGTCCCACTTCAATGGCAGCTGCAATTACCGTATTGGTAAACAAATATTTATCAATTACTTGCGAGCATGAAAACGTAAACAAAAATCCACCAGGTTTTATTTGTCGCAAAGCATTTGCATTCAATCGTTTGTATCCTTGAATTGCTTTATGGCGTTTATCGCGGTGTTTTGCAAATGCAGGTGGGTCCAACACAATCACATCGTATTGCTCTGGCAAGTTTTTAATGTATTCAACCGCATCGGCAACAATGGATTGATGACTTTCAAATTGATTTAACGCAATGTTGTCATCTGTTAACTGAATTGCTTTTGCAGAACTGTCCAACGAATGAACAAGTGATGCTCCATTTTTCAACGCTGTTAAACTAAATCCTCCTGAATAACAAAACGTATTCAATACTTTTTTGCCTTTAGCGTATTTTCCTAAAAGCGCTCTGTTTTCACGTTGATCAATGAAAAATCCAGTTTTTTGTCCGTTTATCCAATCAATATTAAATTTCACACCATTTTCAAGGGCAACATGTGGAGTAGGGCAGTTACCCAATAAATAACCGTCTTTTATTTCCATTTGGTCTTTGTGTGCCAACGTATCCGACGATTTGTTGTAAATGGCAATCACCTCCTCTTTCAATACCGAATGAAGTGCTTGTGCAATGTGTTCAACCGCTCGATACATCCCCACACTATGGCATTGAATAACGGCAACTTTATTGTAATAATCTACAATCAATCCCGGCAAACCGTCGCCTTCACCATGTATCAAACGCATGATGGAATTATCCGGACGAAATAAATTAAGATTTCTTCTTAGCTGAACGGCATTTTCAATTTTCTTTTGAAAAAAATTAGCGTCAATTGCTTTATTATCAAAAGATAAGATGCGAACGGCAATTGTAGCATTTTGGAAATGACCAACGGCTAAAAAATTGGCTTTACTATCCAATACCTCAACCACATCTCCATCTTGCAAATCTTCCGACGCCAAATCAATTGCACCAGAAAACACCCAAGGATGTTTGCGCATGACCGATTCTGCTTTGTTTTTGTATAATTGAACTTGTTTTTTCACTTTTTATATTTTTTCACAAAAGTAAAGAATACCATAGATTTCACACGCTAATTATCAACTTAATAATTTATAAATAGTGCTTAGGTGATAAACTTCGTAGCAATTCTATCAATAATTTAGGCGAAATGAGTTGAACAAAAACTGCTACAACTTAATTATTTTGTACTTTTACGCCGAAATAAAAAGTCATCTACTAAAAAATGATTAAAAACAAACTAAAACAATATTCTCAATTAACAAAATTCAGATTATCATTTACAGTAATGGTTTCTGCGTTAGCAGGATACTTATTTAATGGTGGAACAAGCTGGAGTGAAGCAATCGTTTTATCAGTCGGAGGGATTTTGGTTACAGGTGCATCCAATGCATCCAATCAAATTTGGGAACGCAAACTAGATGCAAAAATGAAGCGCACCATGAACAGACCTTTACCTTCGGGCGAAATGTCGGTTACAGAAGCGTTTATTGTTGTTTTTCTTTTTTTAGGAATAGGTGCCTGGATGTTGTATAGCATCAATTGGCAAACAGCTGCACTGGGTTTATTTGGTTATTTATCTTATGTATTTGCTTATACACCAACAAAAAGAATTTCTCGCTGGTCGGTACTTGTAGGTGCTATCCCTGGAGCGGTGCCACCAATGATTGGAGCTGTTGCAGCATCTGGCGTTTATTCATTTGTGCCTGGAATTTTATTTTTCATCCAATTTGTATGGCAATTCCCTCATTTTTGGGCCATTGCTTGGGTGGCAAACGAAGATTACAAAGCAGGGGGATTTTCGTTATTACCTTCAGCATCAGGGCGTTCAAAACAATCGGCGTTGCAAATTGCAATTTATAGTTTGTTGTTAATTCCGTTTAGCTTATTGCCTTGGATTTTAGGGTGGACAGGCAACGTTTCCATGGTTATCATAGCTATTTTAGGAGGCTATTTTTATTGGTTATCCTATCGTTTATACATCACATTGGAAATGAAAGACGCAAAAAAACTCATGTTTGCATCGTTTATTTACCTTCCTTTAATACAATTCATATTGGTGTTTGATAGAACCGAAAGTTTTCTTGAACACCTCAAAAATGCAGTCGAAATAACATTTAAATAAAAATTCATGAAACAACAGTTTGAACAAGAATTAGATCCAGAAATCAGAGAAAAACTAAGAAAAAACTTGGTTTATGCTGCTATTGGAAGTATAATCATGGTGTTTGCTGGATTAATTTCCGCATACATCGTTTCAATGGGAGGTGCATTTTGGTTGAAATCTCCACTTCCATCAGCTTTTTATGTTTCAACAGTGTTAATTGTCATCAGTAGCATCACATTTTCATTGGCATTAAAAGCTGCAAAAGCAAGAAACTTAAATCAATTAAAAATATACATTTCCATCACTCTATTATTGGGTATTGGATTTGCAATTTCTCAGTTTCAAGGCTATAAACAATTGGTAGAAAAAGGGTTGTATATTGGTTCAAGCAGAATTTTAGTAAACGAAGGTCGCTATGGTGATTTTTACACGTTGAAATACAAAGGAAAATACCTTGCAGTTGATGGCAACGACTATTTGATTGATGGTAAAAAAGTGAGCGATGCAACCAAAAAAGAAATTCAAGCAATTGGTTTGCAATTTGACCATGCAGATGCTAAAAATGGAGTAAGTGGAATTAAAGATTATGGAACTTCATTTGTGTTGTTATACAACGGAGAACCATTAGCATATTTGAACAATGAATTGACATTGCCTGATGGTAAAGTGTTAATTGGTCAGGATTTGTTTCGTTTAAGAAAATGGGCAGAACACATCCGTGATGGGCGTGGAGACTTTTTTGCTAAAGGTGAATACGGTAAAGACTTTGTGGTGTATTATAAAAGTAAAGCATTGGACTACAAGAACCGCACTTTTTTCTTAGGTGATCAAAAATTATCTCCATATTTGTTGAACAAAGCGATGGATTCGGCTGACAATGCATCTTCCTACATTTATGTTATCACATTTTTACACTTGCTGCACATCATTGCAACTTTATTGTTTATGATTAGAACTGTATCCTATTCATTTTTAGGTAAATACACCAACGGTGATGTGATAGGATTAAAAGCAACTGGAATTTTTTGGCACTTTTTAGACATTTTATGGGTCTTTTTATTGCTATTTTTACTTTTTATTCATTAAACTTGCAAAATAAATTTAAAATAAAATGACAGAGAACGCTACTGGGCATGTTAACTATGCCGAAGCCTGGAGTGGTAAAGAATCTCCATTCAAGGTGAGTTATGGGAAAATCATGATGTGGATTTTCCTTGTATCAGACGCATTAACTTTTGGTGGTTTTTTGGCTGCCTATGGTTTTTCAAGAGAAGCATACAATGGTGAATGGCCAATTGGAGAGCGCACTTTCCACTCAATTCCATTTTTTGAAGGTAACTTCCCGTTACTTTATGTAGCATTCATGACTTTCTTGTTAATCATTTCTTCTGTAACAATGGTATTGGCTGTAGAGGCTGGTCACCGTATGGACAGAAAAGGTGTAACAAAATGGTTGGCTGCAACTATCGTTGGAGGGATGATTTTCGTAGGATCACAAGCTTGGGAATGGTCGCACTTTATTCACGGTTCTGATTTTGGTAAAGTAGAATTAGCAGACGGTTCAAAAGCGGTAGTTCATGCTGAAAAATTTGGAGAACTTCAAAACTTTACAGTTCAAACAGCTGGTCACAAATACAAAGCTGGTCAAGTACTTACAGATAAAGATTTGAACTTGAAACATGAGTTTCAACATGCAGTAGAGGCTGGGCATGTTCATGCAGGAATGATTACTTTAGAAGATGGTTCTGTTGCTAAAATTGCTAAAAACGAAGATGTTCACATGGCATTATCTGTAGTTGAAGCAGGAGGAAAATATAAATTAGGCGACAAAATTGAAGGAGCTGATGCATCAAAACAATATTACGAAGCAGCCTATTCTGGAGAAGCAAAACGTATTGTTTATGGAGCTAATTTAGTTAGAAATGAATACGGTCCAACTGTATACGCTAACTACTTCTTCTTTATCACAGGTTTCCACGGTTTCCACGTAACAATTGGTATCATTATCAACTTGGTTATTTTCATCAATGTATTGAAAGGTACGTATGAAAAAAGAGGTCACTATGAAATGGTAGAAAAAGGTGGTTTGTACTGGCACTTTGTAGACTTAGTTTGGGTGTTTGTATTTACATTCTTCTACTTAGTTTAATTGATAAACATTAAAATTTAAAATAAAATGGAAAGAGACGATATTATTGAGTATTCATTACATCATCACCATTCAGAAGAAGAAGGTAAAAAAGTACGTAAGAAAATTTATTTTGTAACGTTTTTACTTTCTGCAATTACCGCTTTAGAAGTTATTGTAGGTATTTTTGCTAGCCGTGCAAACACATTTGGTGCAGCATGGGAAACAATTAAATGGATGTATGTTGCCTTAACAATCGTAAAAGCTTATTACATTGTTATGGTGTTCATGCACTTGGGTCAAGAAAAAAGAGATTTGAAACTTATTGTTTTAGTTTCTTATATCATTTTGATTATTTACCTAGTTTTTGTATTAATGGATGAAGGAGCAGCTGTAGGACACGATTGGAGTTTCTACGGTGCATAAATAATTAATTATGACTAATAAAAAAATTGCCGGACGAGTAAGAGGTTCGTATATCGTACTTCTCTTATTTGCTCCGGCTCTTTTATTGTTTATCACTTCAAGAGGGTGTAAAATGAAATTTAAAACTCTTGAAGATTTTGGTAAAATCAACAATTATTCGTTTGTTGATGCCAATGGTAAACAATATACACAAAACGATTTTAAAGACAATTCTGTAATTTTCATTAATTTACAAGAATCGTGTTTAGATACATGCAGTATCAACTTATTTCAATTTGACAAAATTATTTACCAAGATATTCGTGGTAAAAAAACATTGAAAAAAGTAAAAATTGTTTCATTCATTAACGATATGAATGGAAATCCTGTCAAAGATTTATCTGAAGCAAAAAAACTCATTGAAGACAATGTTTATAAATACGACCCTGAAAGATGGATCATTGCCTCTGGTGATGCTAAAAATGTGTTTGACATGGAAAACAATGGGCAATCGTTATTGCAAACAGGTGATGAATATTTTGGCGGCAATGCTTTTCAAGAATTAATGTTACTTGCCGACAATAACAATCACTTGCGCATGGTTCTTCGCGGAAATGTGGAAGGAATGTATCGTAGAATGAAAGAATGTATTGCCTTACTTCAAAAAGAATACAGTCTAAAAAATGAAGTTGCCAATAAGTAAAATAATTCCACTTCTTTTTCTTACACTTGCTTGTACAGAAAAAAAAGAAGAATATCGTTTGCCTATCATTGGTGAAAAAGATGTTCAATATACTACAGTCAATGGTAAAGAAGTGGCGGATACTATTTATCACACTGTACCCGATTTTGAATACCTCAACCAAGATTCTGTAATGGTTTCATCCAAAGAATTGAAAACCAAAATTTGGGTGGCCGATTTCTTTTTTACCTCGTGTCCTTCCATTTGCCCATCTATGACTACCAACATGAAGCGGTTGAGTGAAAACACGAAAGATTTAAAGAGTCAAGTGCAGTTTTTAAGCTTTACGATTGATCCCTATACCGATAAACCAAGTCGCTTACGACAATACATCAAAGAACGTGGGTTGGATGCTTCCAATTGGCAGTTTTTTGTTGGAGATGAAGAAGCTACGCATTTATTGGCTAAAGAATTTTTTAATGCTGCTGAAAAAAACGATTCCATACCTGGAGGCTTTGGTCACACCCCCTATTTTTCAATTATTGATACTCAAGGACATATCAGAGGAATTTACGATGGAACAAATGCTCGTGCAGTTGACTCCCTCGAAAATGATTTAAGAACACTAATTAAAACCGAATATAATGGAGAAAAAAGAAAATAAAAGTGTACGTAGAATAATCATCGTTGTTTCGATTCTTATTCCATTTATTGTTGCTGCCTTATTTAGTGTAAAAGTTAAAGGTGTAGATTTAGGTTTCTTGCCTCCAATATATGTCAGTATTAACGCCGTAACATCCGTATTACTGGTTGCTGCATTGATGGCTGTGAAAAAGAAAAAGTTTGAATTGCATGAGCGCTTAATGAAGTTAAGCATGTTGTGCACCTTGCTCTTTTTAATTGGCTATATTGCCTATCACATCACATCCGATACTTCTGTTTTTGGAGATATTAATCACGATGGAATTCGTGATGATGTTGAAAAAGCAACAATTGGAAGTTCTCTTTACGTTTATTTATTTTTCTTGCTTACGCACATCACATTAACGCCATTTATTACGCCGTTGGTATTGTTTGCCTATTTGTTTGCGCACGAGAAAAACAATAAAATGCACAAAAAAATAGGTAAAATTGCTTGGCCAATTTGGTTTTATATTGCAGTGTCAGGTGTTATAGTTTACTTGATGAATATGCCTTATTATCTTTAATCAACAAGTGTAAATTTGTAACCAACACCTCGAATGGAATGGAAATATTTGGGTGTTTTTGAGTTTTCTTCAAACAATTTTCTGAACGATAAAATAAAATTATCAATAGTTCTAGAGGTTGGATATTGATCTATTCCCCAAACTTTATCAAGAATTTCATCTCTTGAGATTACTTCTCCTTGTTTGGCATTGAATAATTGTAATAATTCTATTTCGCGTTTTGACAATTCAGCAATTTTTTGATTTTGTTCATCTGTTACAACATAAGTTCTAAAATCAACTGTGTTTTTACCAATTTTCAAATGTTGTTGAGCGTTTGTACGGCCGATTAATATGTTTACACGCAATAGCAATTCTTCCAAATCGAATGGTTTGCCAAGGTAATCTGTTCCACCACTTTTTAATCCTTCAATTTTATCCGAACTGGTACCTTTGGCTGAAATAAACAAAATAGGAACAGATGAATGTTTTCTAATTTCTTTGCAAATGTCAATTCCATTAACTTCGGGCAACATAACATCTAAAATCACCAAATTTGCATTTAATAATAATGGTAGATTTTCCAAAGCATGTCTGCCATTACTAAAAACAGTTACCTTATAGTTTTCAAGTTCCAAATTCATCAATACAACTTCGGCAATTGATTGTTCGTCTTCTACAAGTACAATGGAATTGTTCATAAATCAAATCTTTGTTGACAAAAATAGAACTAAGATTTTGATTGAGAACAAAAAAAAATTAAATTTGAAACACTATAAATCATAAAAAACTAGTCTATGAAAAAAATTACGTTAGGTATAGTCGTAGCTTTGATGTCGTTCATGCCCTTTATGAACCACGCACAAAGCAATTATCCGGCTATTGAAAAATTCTCTAAAAACATCCCCACGTTGTATTATCAAACACCCGATTTGAGTGCTATTGCTCAACAAGATATTCAACGTGATAAAAATGGTCAATTCTATAGAATTGGTGTCGGAATTGATGTAAACATAACGCCTCAAAACAGTGGTGTTTGGTCAACCAATGAAAATGGAGACAAAGTATGGCAACTGAAAATACAATATCCAGGTGCAGAAGCATTAAACTTTATCTTTTCTAAGTTCTACATTTATGGCAATACAACATTAAATGTTTACAACACACAAGGTAAAAAAATTCACACTGCATTCACTTCCAAAGATGTGCTGGAACATGGGCAACAAAATTTAGACCTTTGTCAAGGCGACAATATGGTGTTAGAACTTGTTGAGCCTAATGGAGTGCAACCTTCATTGATTGAAATTGAGCAAATTGGGTATATCTACAGAGGTGCTGGATTTCCATCAAAAGCAAATAATGAAAAAGATTTTGGTGATTCAGAAAGCTGTGAAGTCAATGTAAATTGCTCACCAGAAGGTAATAACTGGCAAGACGAGAAAAAAGGAGTTGCGCGTATTTTATTAAAAGTTGGTTCCCAATATGGTTGGTGTTCTGGTTCTTTGGTAAACAATACCAATCAAGATTGTACACCCTATTTCTTAACGGCGCAGCACTGTGCTGAAGGTGTTTCAACTTCTGATTTGAATTTGTGGAAATTTTATTTCAATTATGAGGCTGCTGGATGTACTAATCCTGGTTCCCAAGGTACTTTGGCAAATAGCTTAATTACAGGTTGTTTAAAAATTGCTTCTTCAGAAGACGTAAGTGGAAATACCATAAGTAAATCTGACTTTTTCTTATGCAAATTAGGAAATGCCTCTAATCAATCAACCATTATCACAACCTTGAAAGGTTTTGGTGCTTATTGGAATGGTTGGGACGCAAACAATACAGCATCTGCAAGTGGAGTAAGTATTCACCACCCAGCAGGTGATATTAAAAAGATTTCAACTTATACAAGTACTGTTTCTTCTACATCGTATAGTGGTGTAACTGCTAATACACACTGGCAAGTAACTTGGGCTGCTACAACAAACGGACATGGTGTTACAGAAGGAGGCTCATCAGGTTCTCCTATATTTACATACAACGGAGGAAATTCTAGAATAGTTGGAACATTATCTGGTGGTTCTTCTTTTTGTACAGCAACCTCATCTCCAGATTTATATGGTAAAGTTTCATACCATTGGACAAGCTGTGGAACTACCAATGCAATGCAACTAAAACCTTGGTTAGACCCTGCCAACTCAGGTGTTTTAGTATTGAATGGTTCATCAGATCCTTGTGCTTCAGGAGGAACAGCTCCAACAGCCAACTTTTCTGCAGATCAAACTACAGTTCCAACAGGCACAACTGTTAATTTTACTGATTTAAGTTCTAATTCTCCAACATCTTGGACGTGGGCAGTTACACCAGCAACTGGTTGGGTATATACAGGTAGCACAAGTGCAACATCACAAAACCCTAAAATAACTTTTAATACTGCTGGTACCTATAGTGTTCAGCTAACAGCTGCTAATAGTTATGGTTCTGATGTGGAATTAAAATCAAGCTATATTGTTGTTACATCTTCTGGAAATACACCATGTACAGCAACATCTACATC
>JAKQEZ010000097.1 GCA_029558435.1 Bacteroidota bacterium | reverse complement strand
TCGACCTTAGCCGTTTTGGACTAAGAAGAGCCGTATGAACTATGCGAAGCGATCTCACGACCGAAGGGAGTAATCGAGAGGTTCACGTACGGTTCTGTGAGAGGCTTGGGGGTGAAATTCCCCCTTGCCTACTCGACTTTTTTATTTGTCGTCTTTCTTGTTTATTCTTTTCTTCTTTTCTTCTTGGATTCAGGTAAGTAATTCTCTTCTGAAACTACTTTTTTCCCTGATTTAATTTCAAGTTGTTTCCTAGCATCACCTGCAATTTTCCCACCCGCTTTTGCTGCTTTTTTGTTTTCAATAAATCCTCGAGGGTTTGTATTTACAACTATTTCTTTTGTTGATGCTTCACCTAGCATAGAGAAAATTAATTCGAGGTCAGTCATATGGTCTCTTAAATTCTGACTTTTTAGCCCTTTCAACCTTTTATATTCTGAGGGAGTTAAGCCAAATGTTGCTTTTGAGATTTCTGCGGTTAAGATTGAGTATTCAATTTGTTCCTTAATCCCCCTGTTTTTCCATTCATCTGTTAGTTCTTCACGAATTGCAATACTACGCATTCGTTTTTCAATCCAATCGTCAGGATATCCTTTCAGTTTATAGATTTCTCGTGTTCTTTGAGTTGCTAATTCTGGATTTTCAATTTCTTCAAGTCTTTCAGAACCAACTTTTGCTAACCATAATTTAAAAGGCTCTGCTTTCGGGGATGGTATAGATTGAATAATTCTTAAAAGTCCTTGTGCATTAGCACAATTAAGTTTTTGTTTTCCTCCCGCTGTTTCAACTGAAAGGGGGGTGACAATTTGTCCCCACCCTTTAGAAAGCTGCTCATCTCGCTTTCTCATTTTTTTTATATAATCAGTTGGATTCGGAGTGTCAGTCAATACCTGAACAACATCCGCAACTACAAAATACCATTTCTGGTCGCTTTCATTCCAAACAGTTCTTATCTGCTTGCTCTCAAATAGTTTGATATTGCTCATAGTATTTCGGTCATTTTCTACAAAAATAGCTTTTACATTTTTTATTTCACAATCACGGTACAATCTAAATATTTTTGAATTATTTACCTGGATGCCAATCTGTTCTGTCAAGTTTGCAGGTAACGGTTTAGCGGTAGGTTGTCGGCTAGATGGCGGCGCGTGCGTCGTCATCCGCCGACAAAGACCACCCTAAAGGTATAAAAACAAACGGTAAGCCACAACACCCAGCTGCAACCTACCGCTTGTTATGGGCATAGTTGCTTTTCTTCCACTTGTCTAAGTGATTCTGCTTGAATCTCTTCAAGAATCTCTTCATCCGAAGAGGTTCCAACTAGAATACCATTGTCAAAAATAAAAATAGTACTGTAAAAATCTTCTTTTTTTGTATTCTGTCCTAACAGCAAGTTATTAAAAAACAAACGATCATACTTATTGCAATATTTTGTTTCGTAGTACACCTCATTAACACTAAAAAGGGGGGAGTCTGTTAGATACCTGTTTTCATCGAACATCCTTTCAGAATCATAGTAACGGGCTACAGCAAACAGATGATATCCTTTTTTCGTAGAATAATCTTGCATGGTCTTAAGAGGAAAACAGGCTCTGCTACTACAGTTTGGTGTCCAGTGATATACAATGACTTTATCTCTGCTTTCAATGCATGCCCTTAGCTGTATTCCTGTTATTGCATAAATATTCCTGTCATTGGACAGGTTGCAGATGTCTGCATCAGGGTTTGTGAAGATGATATTTTGCTTTTCCCTTTCCGTCAAACGGTCATAACCACTATAAAAACCGGGTGTTCTCGTGATAATGCAACTCTGTAGAATAAGCAAGATAATGTATGGGTTGGTTTTTCTCATGGTACATAAATATTGTTTAAAAAATACCCCAAGAGAGGTGTAACCGCCCTTGGGGTAGAAAGGATTAATCAATTGTCTTTAGGGGGAGAAGAATTCCGCCTTTCTCTCCTAAAGAGGAATTAAATTTATACACACCCTTTGGTATCATATAAATTTTTGAGTCGGGGGCGGGGGCAAAAAGGTCCTCATCAATGTAAAAGTTTTTTTCCGTGTCTTCGAAAATTAAATCATCGTCTACCGGAACTTCTACAAAGAGGTCGCCTTTGGCATTGATATTAACTGGTGTGCTTTTGCCAATCGATACTACAATTGCTTCGAGCCTAAATCTACAAAGACCGGCTCCATGACAATTGTATTTTTTTCGCCCCCACTCATCCCAAGTAAAGTAAAAACCGATAACAATGTCTATTTTAGGATTAATAACAACCTCTTCGTCAGTTCTTTGATAAGGATTATCTAAATCCTTATGGCACGAACTAAAAATCAAAATCGAAGAGAGCAATAAAATAAAGATGTAAGCAATTCTTTTCATTTTGGTAAATTATTAGTTTCGCCCTACCTTGTTTTCGGGTGCGTTCAGGTCAATTTTTTCACCCGCTATGGGAATTTGACCTGTATGACATGTTGGTTTTCTGTGTTTTTCTCTCGCCAAAAAGTGGCTTCGCCCTACCAAACGTCATGTGCAAATAGCCCATAACGGCTGGGGGTTGGTAAAGTGCAGGAGTTTGAAACGGTTTATTGTCCCACGCTATGAAACTACGAAAAAGCGAGAACGTTTCCTAATCCGCAGAATACCTGCATTTTATTAACCCCTTGTTGTGCACTGGCGTTAAATCTTGCGTTAGTCTTTCCGTAAAAGTAAACCATTTTCATTTCGTAATAATCTTCTTTTTAAGTTTTTTATTTTCAGGATGGCAATTATCTTGTCTTTTCATTGTGCGTTGGCTTGCAAGCTCTTTGGCAAAGCTTTGGTTTGGGTGCGTTGGCTTGTGTGGCTTTGGCAATGTGCTTGCAATTAGGTAAAGATTGAATGTTTTAAAAATGAACAATATATTGTTTTGTAATGAAACATTTTGTATCTTTGTTGCGTTATTATGGAAAAACCTACTACTACTACTACTATGAGCTTTAAACTATCGCAAAAAGAAATTGGTCAGAGAATCACAGAGTTACGTAAACTTAAAGGTCTTTCACAGGCCGATTTAGCCAAAAGGCTAAAGATTTCTCGACCTTCACTAGCGCAAATTGAGCTGGGCAACAGGGGCGTTGATATTCTTGAACTTCAAAGGCTTTCAATTGTTTTGGGCTTCTCTTTGGATGAATTTATGTCTAAAGATTTTGCCGCTTCCGATTCAACTGAACTTAAACCCCAAGGCAAAAAACAAAGTGCCGAAGAACGAATTTCTGTACCTAAATTACAGATTAACAAATTCAAAAACGTACTTCTTTATATTCTAGAGAAATGCGCTGGTAAACCCAATGTGGGTGAAACAGTGCTTTATAAATTGCTTTACTTCGCTGATTTTAACTACTACGAACTTTATGAGGAGCACTTAACTGGGGCTAAATATCGTAAATTGCCCTATGGCCCTGTGCCCCAAAAGTTAGATACCATTATTAATCAAATGATTGACACTGGGCAAATTCAACGTTTTAAAACGGATTACTACGGTTTACAGCAAACTCGCTATTTACCCCTAACAAAAGCCAACTTAACTGAACTTAAAGCAAGTGAAAAAGAGGTTATTGACAGGGTTATTGAGCAAATGAGCGATTGGTCTGCCTCCGCTATCAGTAATTATTCTCATAAAGATATGCCGTGGTTGGCCTCAAAAGAGGGTGATGAAATAAATTACGAACTGGCTTTTTATAGGGACGCACCATTCTCTGTAAGAAACTATGGTGAAGAAATTGAAGAGCAATGAAATTTGACGAACTAGAAGAATACAAAAAGGACTTAAAAGGCCTTCTGAAAAAGTATAGAACCCTTAACGACGATATTAAAGTTGTTAAACAGGTACTAGAGGTTATGCCTAATGAACGCCCTCCATTTAGCTTTAGGATTGACAATCTAGGCATTGAAACGTGTGTTATTAAGGTAAAAAAGATAGCCTGTAAAGCCCTTAAAGGGCGTGGGGTAAACTCGGGTTTGAGATTGGTTTACGCCTACTTTCCTGCCGACCAACGAATAGTTTTTATTGAACTGTACCATAAGAACGATAAGGAGAACGAAGATAGACAACGAATTTTAAACAACTTTAAATAGCGAAAAATGGCAAAAGGAAAAAACCAGTACGTTGTACCAACCAAAGAAGGGTGGGGCGTTAGGGGCGAAGGCAACAAGAAACTAACGGTAAAAACCGAAACTAAAGTCGAAGCCCTAAAAATTGGAACAAGCATTGCAAAGAACCAGCAATCGGAACTAACCATTCTCAAGAAGGACGGGAAAATCCAGAACAAGAACAGCTTTGGAAACGACCCCTGCCCACCAAGAGATACTAAACACTAAGGCTATGATTGACATTGGAAAACAAACCATTGAAATTGATTGCCATAGTTGCAACCGCAAGTTAAAAGCAACATTTAAGCAAGCGGCTGACGAAGTTAAAATTACTTGCACCTGTGGGCAGGTAATACGGGTTGAAGACAAAAATGGTACTTGCAAAAAGGCAATTAATGATGTTAACAAGGCATTTAAAGACCTTGAGAAATCTCTAAAAAGTTTGGGCAGATAGTAAGGTTTACTCCAAAACTATCCCCTCATACTCCTCCCTGCTTAGCCCAAACTCGGAGTCAATAACCTTTACCTCATCGTAGGTTATATTGTAGAGGCGGTAAACGAGGTTGTCGATTTGCTGCTCAAGGGTAGTTGTATCCTTATCCAACGCAGTTAATTGATGTATCTTTTTTGAAATATTTGATATGACTGATTGAGTGAGAGGGTTTATTTTAGTTATTGGGAAATTCTCAATAGTTGACTTATTAATTGCTAAATATCCACCAGCTAGGTGTTTGTCTTTAAACTTAATTAAAAAGTAATGAGATAAATACTTGCTGTTTAAAATTGCAGTTAAACACCAAGGGTCAAAATCACCAAAATCATAAATACCGTAAATCCCAACACCTAAACCTAATGGTTCTTCTACATACACAGCTTCAATAACTTTTGTCATACCTGCAATAATAATCTTAGGATTAGACCAGAAATTCCATTTTGATTTGGCAATTGATTCATCATTGTTATTAACATAAGCTGTTGAATATGAATCTCCCATATACCTGACTAATTTATTTGACCATTTATACCTATCAACATTGCCACTTACAATAAATGGAATACATCCATTAAAATAAAAGTTAAAAACTGACTTTTTAAGTTGCTCAGCTTGAAAACCAGTTGCGCCTGAACTAACCCGAATGTTTAATTCTTTAAATAAACTGTGTTTTTTTAATTCTTTTGGCTTTATAAATCTTCTTTTTGATAAATCACTATACTTTTCAAGTAAAAATGAATTGAAACTATCTTTATACTTTTTATTACCAAAAATTATAATTGGATAAACATTTATTCCCTCAAACACATTAAATAAGGAAACATTAATCGAATAAAGAAGGCCAGCATCTTTAATAAGCGAATTTTTGGTTTTTTTGGCATAGTCCGCAATGAGAAATTTATTAGGAATAATCCAAGAATAAGTTCCGTTACATTTAACTAGTTCTTTAGTTTTAATAAGAAACAATAGATATAGGTCATAATTAAATACTCCCCTTCTTTAGACAACTTTTGTCTTAAAACCCGATGTGTGATGTTTTCGCTTTTTCATAACAACAAGTTTAGTGATTTTTCAAACGATACTTGTTGTCTAAATTTTGGGGGTAATTATACTATACCATGTGTTGTACGCTGGCCGTTATTGTTGTCTAATCTATTTTTCTCATTTTTAAGGCACTGTCTCTCAATCCGAGCGTTGGAGCGGGATGGGCTTGAAGGCTCTTTTGGCATTTTTGGATTGAGGGTAAGCCCTGCGGGAATGCCAAATGTGCCTGAGAGCGAAGGGACGGTGTGCGTTTGGAAAATCATAATTCTTTCATTATTTCAATTTCATCCTTTGATAATCCAAAAATATCATAAACACGAATATTAATCATGTTATCATTATGCTTTATTCTAAACTTAAGATTCTCTATTTTATCAGGCAATTTACATTTTCCTAATTCGGCATTTAACTCGAATTGCATATCAACAAGTTTAATTATTTCATTCTCAAGTTTTTTTTGCTTTTCAGTTTTCAATAAACAAATTGGAAGAACACCTAAAAATGAGGCTGTTAATGAAATTGTTGTAAATCGCTTTTTAAAATATAGATTATGAAATTCAGAATTCAATAAACCTAAAATAAATCTATAATCATAATCATCGGAATTTAAAATCACAGAATTAACAGTTCCAATAAAATAATAACCATTGTTGTCCAATGTCGCTACTATTCTTTCATTTAAGCTAAGATTTCTAATTGCTTGGATAAATATCTTTGTTTTAGCCTGTTGAATTTTTGGATTTTTAGTACCACCAACAATAACTGCTTTTGAAAAATTAAAAAACCTAACAGGATTAATTGTGCTATATTTTGAAACATCTTTACCGAATACAATACAATCGGGATTATTTTTATCTTGCTCACTAACAATAAATTCATCATTTGAACGAAGCTTCATTCCTAATGAAATCTTGGAGATTTTTCCTAATTCAATTGATTGGTTGTCTATTTTTTCTTTAATTGTATACCACCTATCATCAGCGACTGAACTTATTGAATAACCATCGTCTATTTTGAACTGTGAATAATCCCGTAAAATAATTTCAGCTTCTAAATCACCTGCCTTAGAGTGTACCCATTCCAATTGTTTATCTTTAACACCTTCTTTATTGAGTAAAAGAATTCCAGTATCTATATTTGCCGATTCGAAAACTAAACCGTCAATTAAATTTATTCTTTTTAGAGATTTAGTATTAAGCAGAAACTCGCGTAATTTTCTAAAATAAATATTAGTCATCCAACTAACAGGTATAATAAAACCAAGTGACCCGTTTTTCTTTATTAATTGATATGCACGCTCAACAAAAAATGCATATAAATCGCATTTATATTCAACTGTCTTATAAAATGGTGTTAAATATTTATTATCCGTTGATTGCTTTGCACTATATGGAGGATTACCTATAATTATATCAAAACCACCGTTTTGAAAAATATCAGGAAATTTTGCTTCCCAATCGAATGGTTTTACTTTTCTAAAGTCAACTCCAAAATCAATTTCATTTAGCAAATATGCATTTTCAACAAGACTATTTCCGCTTTTTATATTATCATCAAGTGTTGGCAATATTCGTTCGTGCCAAAGTTTTTGTTGCTGAGCAATAGTTGTTTCGGTCTCACCCTCCATACATTTGAGCAAAAGGCTCAATTTTGTTACTTCAACTGCATTAACATCAATATCAACACCGTAAATGTTATTAAGCAAAATTTTCTTTTTCTCGGCTGATGTTAAATTTCCTTCCGGTGTAGTTGGACTATCCTTTTTACCTGTTTTTGTTCCGTTTTCTGTATAGTAGTTTTTATGATAATCCAGTAAATACTGATAAGCACCAATTAAAAAACTGCCACTGCCGCAGGCAGGGTCAGCAATTTTAATTTTTTCTATTTGTTTTGGGGTTTTTCCTTCTATCAGATTACCAATGGTATTTTTTACAATGTAATCCACAACATATTGCGGAGTGTAATAAACCCCACCTGCTTTCCGAACTTCGGGTTTCTCCTCTATTTTAGCATGATGGGCAGGTGTTACTCGAATTACCTTCCCAAGAAATTGTTCGTATGCACTTCCAAGAATTTCTACTGAAATTACTGAAAATTCATAAGGGCTTTCTGGGTAATACATTTCATTGACAATGGTTTTTATAACCTTGTTGTCAATTTGTAATTTTTCTGAAATTACATCTTTTGAAAAATCAAATAATCCAGAGTTATACTTTTCGTCCGCTTTTTTGAAATTATAAAATAAGTTCTGATAGGATTCTCCCTTTTGGTTTACGGAATTTTTTAGCTGTCCATATTGCTCAACGCCTCTATCCTCAGCTATTCTTAAAAATATTAATCGGTCAATTGTGAGTTGAACTGCATAGTTAATTTCATCTTCATCAAGTTCTTTGTTTCTCAAGCTAATTGTAGTTGCAAGGTATGTTCTCCAATTATCCAATGATGAAAGAAATTCTTTATCAACAGTTGCTGTACCTTTCTTAACGGTGTCGCTCTGAATATACTTATCAAAACTGCCTTTTAGAACCCGTTCCTTTGAAAATGTATCCCATAAATATTCAAACTCAGTCAGGTAATCTGTAAAGTTTATGTATTTAATTCGAGCAACGCCTGTTTTATCAGTCGGATTAGGTTTTTTTGTACAATCATAAACTGCAAATTCTTCAAAGTCGGTAATTATACTAATCGGAAGTTTTGCACTCCAACCATAACGTCTGATTTGATATGCAACAGAAATATCATCTTTTATTGTTACACTTGGTTTTTTTGCTTCCACAAAGAATAATCTTTTTCCTCCAGGAAGTCTGAATGAATAATCAGGAGCTTTTGTTGCTTTCCCGACTTTCACTCTATCCTCGTGAATTACTTCTCTGTATGCTTCAGCGTATCCCTGTGAATTGTCAACGTCCCAACCTAATGCTTTAAAAAACGGGTCAATAAAATCTCGTCTTGTTAAAGTTTCATTATAATCAACTTGTTTGTATGAGTCTATTTGTTCTCCAAATCGGGTAACTAATTCCTGTATTTTTTTATATGCTTCTTCTTTTGTAATCATATCAATTTATAAAGTCTCACAATTTACCACTTTCTTATCAACGAAGCGGGTGCGTTGGCAAAAAAAGCATGTGTTTGGCAGCGAAGGGATGATTGCAGGGATGGGCTGCCAAACTCTTGCTTTTGTGGGTTGGCATTTTCCATTTTTTTCTTTTTCAAATCTGAAATCATGTTACTGCTGTGTCGTTTTTTCGGCTTGCGTACAACTTGTAAATACACACAACAAACTAGTCATTTAATTATTTACAAGCATTTATACTCACTTAAAATCACCCGTTCCCGCTACCATCTCCAATATCCCTATCTATAACTCAGGGAGCAAATTACCCCTTAAAATTACAAAAGAAATTTACATATCAGCAATAATGCATAAAAAAAATGCATTTCATTCTCAATTTACGGCTATGGCAACCGGCATGCTTTTAACTCCGGCACCGGGCATAACAAAGTTGCCTGGTTGCGGGTGGCCGGTAGGATAGGAGATTCCTGAGCTTCTGCCGAAGGACGCACCGGTGGGCTTTACCGCTCACAGGCCGTCTACACAATTAGCGGTTCGTTGTTCTTTTCTCGTTGTCACAATTTGTCTTTTCGAGTGCTTTATATAAAGT
>JAKQEZ010000095.1 GCA_029558435.1 Bacteroidota bacterium | reverse complement strand
ACCAAAAATTGGAATTGTACTGATGTTAATTCGCTTTACGATAAAATTGAAGACCGAAAAGAAGCAAACAAAATAATCAATGATTTAAAAATTTGCGACCCTGCTGTTGGTTCAGGTCACTTTTTAGTTTCTGCACTCAATGAAATAATTGCCATAAAAAGCGACCTCAAAATATTGCAAGACCGTGAGGGCAAACGTTTAAAAGAATATCATTTTGAAGTTGTAAACGATGAAATGATTGTAACCGACGAAGATGGCGAACTTTTCGAGTACAACCCCACGAACAAAGAAAGCCAACGCATACAGGAAACTTTGTTTCATGAAAAACAGACAATAATTGAAAACTGTTTGTTTGGTGTTGACTTAAATCCTAATTCAGTAAAAATTTGCCGTTTGCGTTTATGGATTGAGCTATTAAAAAATGCCTATTACAAAAACGAAACAGAACTTGAAACCCTTCCAAACATTGACATAAACATAAAATGCGGGAACTCGCTCATCAGCCGTTTTGCACTTGATGCCGATTTAAAACAAGCATTAAAAAAGAGTGCCAGTAAATGGACTATTGATAGTTACCGCCTTGCCGTTGAAACATACCGAAACGCTCAAAGCAAAGAGCAAAAACGTGAAATGGAACGGCTCATAAATGAGATTAAAACCAATTTTCGCAGCGAAATATCGCAAAACGACCCGAAAATAAAACGCCTGAGAGCATTAAATGGTGAATTATTTACAATGACAAATCAAGGTCAACTTTTTGAACTATCGAAAAAAGAAAAAGCCGAGTGGAACGCCAAAGTTACCAAACTAACCACCGAAACCCAAAAATTGGAAGCGGAAATTGAAGAAATTAAAAGCAACAAGATATACGAAAATGCTTTCGAGTGGCGGTTTGAGTTTCCCGAAGTTTTGAATGATAATGGCGATTTTGTAGGTTTTGATGTTGTTATAGGAAACCCACCTTATATCAATTTTGCAAATTTACCCGAAACAGAAAGGGAATATTACAACAAGTTTGAACTATATAAAAACAAGACAGATTTGTATGCTTTCTTTGTCGGCTTAGGGGCAAAAATTAAGAATCAACAAGGATTTATCTGTCTTATAATCCCTCATACTTGGGTATCGACAACAAGTTTTCTTCCGCTTAGAAAACTGCTTCTTGACCAAATTAATTTAATGGCAATCGTTGAACTTGATTTTGGAGTGTTTAAAGATGCTTATGTTAAAACCGTTATCATTCAAACAGACAATACACCAAAAAATAAAATCCGTTTGCTTGATGAAAATTTTGTTTTGAGAGTTGAAATTCCTAAAGAGACTATTTCAAAGGATGAAGAATTAAAAATAAATTTGACTTGGAATCCAGTTAAA
>JAKQEZ010000316.1 GCA_029558435.1 Bacteroidota bacterium | reverse complement strand
ATAAATGCTTATGACAAGGGCAATCAAAAAAAATTCCTCATTGAAGGTAGTGAAACTCCGCAAAGTATCCCGAGTTGGCTTTGGATTTTGCTCATTGCTTTTTTGGGTTGGGCAGCATTTTATACCATCACAAATTTTAGTTTGTAATTCAATAAAATAGAAATGGAAAACAAGGAAATTTGGTTAGAAACATTAATCACAAACTCGCCTCAAGAAGGACGAGAACTGGCTATAAAAATGGCAAGAAAATCTATTGCAACCATACAAACAAATGCCGAAACAAGGAATAATATGCGAAGCGATTATGCAAATGATACTGCACAACTTATTGCTTCTGCCAATGTAATTGCCATAGAGTTTCAAACCATAGCAGCAGCTAATAATTATTGGAAGAAACAATGAAGAAGTAAAATATAAATCCAAAATTAAAAAAAATGGAAACAAAATCAGAAACAATGACCAATAATTGGTTTGACAAACAGGCTCAATCTTTTGAAGTAAACAGGTTTGGAGCAATGGCACTAATGATGACTGCTCAGAGCTGTTGGGGTTCTATTGCTGCAATGTATGCATTGCAGGCAGACAATATCGCACTACTTGCTATCTGTGCTGCTGTAACTATGGCATCAAACTCCGCCTTCATTGCGCAAAGCCCTGCAAAATGGTGTTTGGTGATTTTTTACACTAGTGTAGTTGCCAACCTAATCATTCTACTCTTAACTATTTTCTAAAATGAAAGACATAATAAATCTTGATGATGTAAAATTGGTAGTGGATTGTTTTTACGAAAAAGTCCGTCAAGACGACCAATTGAAAGATGTTTTTAACAATGTCATCCAAGACCGTTGGCCAGCGCATTTAGAAAAAATGTACCGCTTTTGGCAAACTGTTTTGTTGGATGAACACACCTATTATGGAAGTCCGTTTGTGCCTCACGCAAAACTTCCTGTTGGCATTGAGCATTTCAACCAATGGTTAAAACTTTTTTACGAAACGGTGGATGAAAATTTTGAAGGTGAAAAAGCAGAACGAATGAAATGGCAAGGGCAACGAATGGCAGAAATGTTTCATTCAAAAATTGAGTATTACAAAAACAATCCTTCAATTCCATTGCTATGACCGTAGTAAAAATGCCCATAGCACTTACTTGCACTTTCCTATGGATTGGGTTTGTCTGTGCAATCAGCTTTATGGAAGCCTGGCTAAAATTCCGTGCTCCTGGAATTACCGTGCCTTTAGGCTTGGGTATTGGCAGATTGGTTTTTAATGCCCTCAATAAAGTCGAATTGGTGTTTGCTCTGGTGATTATCATCAACATCTTTTGGAATACAACAGAAATTCTAAAATGGCAAAACCTTGCTTTTGCAATACCTCTAACGCTTTTATTTATACAAACATTTTGGCTCTTACCCGCTCTGGATGCACGAGCAGAATTACATATACAAGGTCAAATTGTA
>JAKQEZ010000277.1 GCA_029558435.1 Bacteroidota bacterium | reverse complement strand
AAGTTGTAATAAAAACAACGAAAAGGCAGATGCTTACGGCAATTTTGAAGCCACAGAAATTACAGTTTCTTCTGAATCTAATGGAAAAATAGAGTTTTTAAATGTGGAAGAAGGCGCGCAACTTAAAAAAGGATCGTTAGTAGGTTTGATTGATACACTGCAATTGCATTATAACCGAGAACAACTCAAAGCTTCTATTGAAACGGTTCAATCCAAATCGACTTCCGTGTTGTCGCAAATAAATGTTTTAAATGAACAACTAAAAACGGCTAAAATTGAGCAAACCCGAATCCAAAACATGTACGCCGAAAATGCCGCTACCAAAAGACAAATTGACGAAATTGACGGAAAAGTAAAAGTCATCGAAAAACAAATCAGCAGTGTACAAACACAAAATGCACCAATTTTAAACGAAATAAAATCAATTAAAGTCCAAATTGAAAAATTAGACGACCAAATAAAGAAATCAAAAATCAGCAATCCAGTCGATGGAACCGTTTTAACGAAATACGCAGAACCTTCTGAAATCACAGCTTTTGGCAAACCTTTATACAAAATCGCCAATTTAAACGAAATGGAATTACGCGTTTATGTGACCGAAACCCAATTGGCACAAATCAAAATCGGACAAAAAGTTACAGTAGCCATTGATGCGGATAACGATACTAAAAAATACGAAGGCAATATCACTTGGATAAGCGCGCAAGCCGAATTTACTCCAAAAGTTATCCAAACCAAAGAAGAAAGAGCCAATTTGGTGTACGCCGTAAAAGTAGCGGTGAAAAACGACGGAAGTTTAAAAATAGGAATGCCAGCAGAAGTTTGGCTAAAATAATAATAAATCAATACCTCTAAAACCATGAAAAATTCAAATGTAAAAATGCTACTTTTTAGTACCATTGCAGTGTTAGCCCTTTCTTGTAACTCAGGTTCGAAAGAAACAGAAAAAAACAACGAAACACCAACTGAAACAACAGTTAAAGCGGAACACCATCACGATGAACACGAAGCAATTGTCTTAAACAACGGCGAAAAATGGAAAGTCGATGATAACATGATGGAACACATTCGCAACATGGAAAAAGATGTAACCGCGTTTGCTGGTAATTCAGATAAAAATTATGCGCAATTGGTAACAAATTTAAAAACCAATCTTGATTTACTAACCTCAAACTGTACCATGAAAGGACAAGCGCATGATGAATTACACAAATGGTTAGTACCATACATTGAGTTAGTAGATAATTTAGAAAAAGATTCTTCAGAAGCTCAATTCAAAGCAATACAAGATTCTTTTACAACATTTAATCAGTATTTCCAATGAATTTAATCAACTTACATTCAAGTGATAAACCCGTTCAAACGCAAGTGTTGTTTGAGCCTACGGAAAATAAAGTTATTGCTTTACAAATTGCTAAAAATGAACAATTGAAAGAGCATGTTACTAAAGTTCCAGCACTATTGGTTTGTATAAATGGAGACGCTACATTCAGTAATGAAAAAGGAGAGAAGATCCATTTAAAATCAGGTGATTTTATCAAAATTCCAGTTGATGTAAAACATTGGGTTGACGCTCACGAACTAAGCAATTTTCTATTAATTAAATAGACGAATCACTTTTTACTTTTCACTTCTAACCATACCCCATGAGTATTTCCGTTAAAAATATTTCTAAAAAATATAAGACCGTTCTTGCACTACAAAACATCACGTTTGAAGTGCAAGAAGGCGAACTTTTTGGCTTAATTGGTCCTGATGGTGCAGGTAAAACAACGCTTTTTCGTTTGTTGACTACATTATTGATTCCAAATGAAGGTAGTGCAACGGTAGCGAATTATGACATAGTAAAGCAAGTGAAAGAAATACGAAATTCGGTGGGTTATATGCCAGGAAAATTCTCGTTGTATCAAGATTTAACCATTGCGGAAAACTTAGCTTTTTTTGCTACAATATTCGGAACAACCATTGAAGAAAATTACGATTTGATAGAAGATATTTATGTACAAATCGAGCCATTTAAAAACAGAAGAGCAGGTGCATTATCAGGTGGAATGAAACAAAAGTTAGCCTTGTGTTGCGCACTTATCCATAAACCAAAAGTGCTATTTTTAGACGAACCCACAACCGGTGTTGACCCTGTTTCTAGAAAAGAATTTTGGGAAATGCTAAAACGCTTGAAACAAAAAGGCATTACCATTTTGGTTTCCACACCCTACATGGATGAAGCCAGTTTGTGCGATCGGATTGCACTTATTCAAAAAGGAAAAATCCTTAAAATCGATTCTCCCGATGCTATTGTGAAAGCGTATGAAAGAACCATCTACGAAGTTGCAACCAATCAAATGCACCAATTGATTTTGGATTTAAAAGAGTTTCCTTCGCAGTACAGTGTGTATGCTTTTGGCGAATTCATGCATTACATCGACAAGAACGATACTTTTGAAACCGAAACCTTACGAGCCTATTTGCACAAAAAAGGACATCAAAACATAAGCATTCGAAAAGCAACCGCAACTATTGAGGATGTTTTCATGGATTTATAAAATGAAAAGCAAATGGAACGTGTACAAGAGAAAATCATTATCGTAGAAAATCTAACCAAACAATTTGGCGACTTCACTGCCGTAAAAGGCATTAGTTTTCATGTGAATAAAGGCGAAATATTTGGCTTTTTAGGTGCAAACGGTGCCGGAAAAACGACAGCCATGAAAATGTTGATTGGGATTTCCAATCCAACGAATGGTACAGCCAATGTCGCAGGTTTTGATGTGCATACACAAAGCGAAGAGGTCAAACGAAATATCGGTTACATGAGTCAAAAATTCTCCATGTATGACGATTTAACGGTGAAGGAAAACATTACTTTTTTTGGTGGCATTTACGGTTTATCGCGAAAGCAAATTAAAACAAAAACAGAAGAGCTGATTGCGGAATTGCAATTGGGCAACATAACTAAAACTAAAGTAGGCGATTTACCTTTAGGCTGGAAACAAAAATTAGCCTTTTCAGTAGCCTTATTACACGAACCTAAAATTGTTTTTCTAGATGAACCCACTGGCGGCGTCGATCCAATAACGCGAAGACAATTCTGGGAATTAATTTATGCTGAATCCAATAAAGGCACTACGATTTTTGTCACCACGCACTACATGGACGAAGCCGAATATTGCAATCGGGTATCAATAATGGTGGACGGTGTCATTGAAGCATTGGACACTCCAAAAAAATTAAAAGAGCAATTTCAGGTCAATTCCATGAACGAAGTCTTTTTGAAACTAGCCCGAAATATCGAGTAATAATAACCTGAAACTTGAAACAAAAAATAAATGAAACGATTTATAGGTTTTATTAAAAAGGAATTTTATCATATTTTTCGTGATAAACGCTCGTTGTTTATCCTTTTTGGCATGCCTGTTGCCCAAATTCTGTTGTTTGGATTCGCTATTACTAATGAAATCAACAATGTGGACATCGCGGTTTTGGATTATGCCAGAGACACCGAATCGCAAAAAATAATCCAAAAGATAAAAGCCTCAACTTACTTTCATGTAGAAAATGAAATTTTAAACGAAAAAGCCATTGAAGGAGAGTTTAAAAAAGGAAAAATAAAAGCGGTTCTGTTATTTGAAAAAGATTTTGCCAAAAAATTACAAACCGAAAAAAAAGCTACGGTTCAAGTCATTACAGATGCCACCGAACCTAATGTAGCCAGTACCATTGCCAATTATACACAATCGATAATCCAAAATTATCAAAATCAAAAGAATACGGTTCAAAAAAACAATGGAGTTGTCATACAAAGTCGCATGTTGTACAATCCAGAATTAAAAAGTGTCTTCAACTTTGTTCCTGGCGTCAT
>JAKQEZ010000270.1 GCA_029558435.1 Bacteroidota bacterium | reverse complement strand
GCTGTCCACTTGCCATCTATGAAGTTGTCATAATGAGCTTTGAATTCTGGTCTTTTTAATGTTGCCATGTTGATTAAATTTTAAAATTGATAAATATAGTACTTTTTTAATTACTGTTCTTGTCTGACTTGCTGGTAACGTTTCGGGGCTTTGCGAAGTGGCGGAAAATCGAAGCGAAAAGTTTCGATTTAGACGACACGTAGCAAAAGCCAATTTCTATTTGCTAAATTACAAAAAAAGCCAATAAAATTGGCTTTTGCGGATTACGAAGCCAAAACCTTCAACTTAGACCGAAACCCGCCATTTTGCAAAACCCTTGTTATGGCTCGTTTTTCTTGTCATCCACCTATGTTTTTGTATGCTTCGTTTATTAAATATTTCGTTTCATCAAAGTCTTTCAAGTCTTTAATTGTCAACTCAAAGTCGCCCGTTCCAAAGTGTCCAATTTCTCTAACGTCTCTTCCTTGATTTGGCATTGGATTTACTTCGTCTGGATTTAGTTTCAGATACAAAATCAATTTTTTCTTATATGTCTGTAAGCAAGCAAAGTTTTGGCTAGTCTTGTATGCGATATAATTTTTCTTCGGAGTTTCTTCGATTGAACTGTCTATGGTTACTATAAAGTCACGAACAGCATTAAACAATTCAAGAATGTTGTCGTCAAGATTTTCAAAATGTCCTTCAAGTGTATAAGTCGCATTTTTTCTTGTCAATGCTGCTTTTTTACCTGCTTCAACCATTACTGGATTTTTCCCAACGAGTTTTTCTGTGTCTTGATTTGAAGTAGAAGTCGTCCGTTTGTAAACTTCTTCAATATTTAGAATGCCATTATCGTAAGTTTTGTATTGCCAAAGTTCAATGTTTGCTCCCATTACTTGAACTGCGTGTAGGTCGTATTTTTTGTATTCAGGAGCCAAGCAAATTACTCTTATGTCCGACCAATCAACGTCAACATTTTTTCCAAATGCTTTATTTGCTGCAATTTGAAAGTCGCCTTTGTGGTCTTTAATCCAATGCAAATAGTAAAGACTTTGGTTTATCAGGTCAGACGAAGCAACCTTCTTGTATTCAATTATTACTGGGTTGTTGTCTTCTGAAAGTGCTAACGTGTCAATTCGTCCCGAGTGAATGTTACCTGTCGAGAACTCTGTCGCAATAAAACGGCAGTTAAAAATTGTTTCCAAGTTGTCTTCAACAAGTCTTTGTAAGTCCTTTTCGAGTTTAAAGTCACTCAGTCGAACTCGTTTTGCTTTTCCTTTATCTATTTCAAAAATTGCCATTGTTTTCTTATGTGTCGTGTCGTTTTAAAATGAGCCATAACGTTTTGCAGATTTGCGGTGGGCGGGATTTTTACCACTAATGTTGATGCGTAGCACAAAACTTTCGGTTACCACTAAACTGTCTGCGGAGAACGAAACCCCGCCTATTGCAAATGTGCTGTTAGCGGTTCGTTGTTTATTTTTTAAGTTGTTTTTATTCAGTTGTCGAAATGTAAATATCTAATTCAGCGTTATTCCAATCTTGACTTCTCTCATCATAAACTTCGAAATCAAATCCAAATTTTCGGTTTAAACTGGAATCCCAAATTTTTTTCCAAGTATCCGTTACACATCCCGTCATAACTCCTTTTGCAACAAATTTGGAATAATTTTGAGAAGGAATTACAAGTTCTTTTAGTTCTTTTGGCGTTTCTGCGTTTTTGTCAACCTTGCAACCTATAAAATATGAAAAGGGTTTTGTTTCATCTTTTTCATAGTCAAAATATACAGCGTAAATTTCGTTACTTAATTTATTCGGTATAAGGTCAAAAATTTTTTCTTTTTCAAATTTCTGCCATAAGTTTCCACAATCCGTACTCGATTGATTATTTTCATTAGTGGTTTTGTGGTCAAGTTTTAGTCCAATTAACTTGAAACTCTCCTTTTTGCTTGTTTCCATTTTTGTTTTTTAATGTTTTAAAGTTTGATTATTAAATTTGAGTTGTCGGTTTCTTCATAATGACCGCTAACGTTTTGCGGCTTGGCGAAGGTGGCGATTTTTACCACAAATGTTGATGCGGAGAACCAAACTTTGATTAACCACAAATGTGTCTGCGGAGCACTGAACCGCCACTTTTGCCAAACCGCTGTTATGCGTTCGCCCTTCTTTTCCTGTAATAGTTTTAGTATCCAATATTGATGTCTTTTTTAGGTAATATTAAATACAAAAAGCAGACTTCAAAGATAAATAACATCTTCAAAATCCGCTTAAAAAGTAATGAAATTTGTCTATTTAGGTTAGATTTTTTCAGCAATGGGAAAGTCAATTTCAAACTCTGTCAAGTTGTGTAAATAGTTGCTAATAATTTTGTCGCTAACAACGATAATAACATCGATCATATTTGCTTCGTTGTAACCTGCTCCAAAAAATGCTTCTCTGCTTTCTTCGTTTGCACGTCCACGGTTTTTATTGCAGTAATTTTTCTATTTTTAAAAGAATAATTGTTTCGGTAATATTACAATTGCCCCCTCGGTAAAAACGCCTTTTTTGATGTAAAAATATAAACCAGAGCGTTTATACTAAGGAGATAAAAGACTACTTTTCAACCAAACCCGTTTCATTATAAACCACCATTAACGAAATACCCAATGCCATAATATCTTTCAAAACAAAAAAGTCTGTAGTGGGTACACCATCAATTATTTTATTAATACCTGGCGTTGTCAATAAAAAACTTAGAGTTGTGCCAAAAATAACGACTGCTGCCCAGCCAAATATTTTTCCAACTTGAGGTTTAAATAAACTCCATATTAAACCAATACCAACAATGATTTCGAAAAGCCCAATGATATTTGAAACGACTTGAACGCTCAACACTTTGTACATCCACGACATCAAAAAGTGGTTTTCAACGTAAGGTTTTATGCCTACAGCTTCCGATGGTGTGAATTTAAAAAAACCAATCCAAAGTAATACAACGACGACACCTGAAACGGCTATTTTATAGCCTAACTTATTTATTTTACTCATTTTATTTATTTTTAAAAGAATTGTAATTGAAAAAATTGGGGTGATTGCTTAGAGAAAAATACGTTTTATTTTTACGCTTCAACCAATTATAATTTTTCTGCAACAGGAAAGTCAATTTCAAACTCTGTCAAGTTGTGTAAATAATTGCTAATAATTTTATCGCCAACAACTATTATTACATCTATCATATTGGCTTCGCTGTAACCTGCTCCAAAAAATGCTTCTTTGCTTTCTTCGGTTGCACGTCCACGATTTTCAACTGCTGATGCTGTGAATTTTGCCAAAGCGTCTAACTTACTGTCGAAACTTGCTGTTCCTTTACGAATTTCTAAAATTTGTTCGTCTGAAAAACCATTCATTTTTCCTAATGCTGTGTGAGCCGATTGGCAATAACGACAACCATTAATTTGACTTGTTACCAAGTTTATCACTTCTCTTTCTTTAACTCTTAATGTGCTTTTTCGATTTTGAAGCGTTAAATAGTCGCCTAATGCTGTTTCATTTTTAGCGAAATAGGCATACAAATTAGGAACAAAACCTAAACCTTTTTGGAGGTTGTCAAACATACCTTGATTGTTTGCAGATACTTCTTCTCTTGTTGGAACCGTGTAAGTTCTTTTTTCTGATGTTGTCATTTTATTATTTTTTAAATATTGTTTGTCTTTATTGACGATACAAAGGTGCGATGACTTACAATAGATAAAAATGATGTAGTTTAGGAAATTTGGTTGATGTAGTTCAACTTTTCTTTGAAACCCTTTTATTTCTTATTCTGGATAAAAATTCAGTCGTCATTCCTAAATAAGAAGCTAAAGCATATTGAGGAACTCTTTGCACGATTTGAGGATATTTATTTGAAAAAGTTTCGTAGCGTTCTTCGGCTGTTTGGGTTAGGTTTGAAATTATTCTTCTCTGTTGAGCAGCAAGTCCTCGTTCTGCCATTATCCTAAAAAAAGTTTCAAATTTGTGATTTTGTAATTTTAGTTCTTGTTCTTTTTCATAGTCAAGTTGTAAAATTATGCTGTCTTCTAATGCAACCACAAACATTGTCGCAGGTTGTTGAAAAATATAGCTGTTATAATCTGTAATCCACCAGTCATCAATGGCAAAAGTAATTGTGTGTTCTTGCCCTTCATCAGCCACAAAATAAGCCCTAAATGCTCCTTGCAAAACATAGTGTCTGTGCTTGGCTATAAAGTTTGGTTGAACTATGAATTGTCGTTTTTTAATTTTTTCTTCTTTGAAACAAGAACTAAAAAGCTTCTTTTCTTCTTCTGTCAGTTTTACAAACTTGTCAATATATGAAGTTATTTTGTTTGTCATTTAGTCTAATGTTGATGATTAGTAGTGTCGCTCATAGGGTGACGCATAACGGTTGGCGGCTTGGCGTAGTGGCGGATTTTTAGCACAAAACTTAATTAGAAGAACTACACTTGAACCTACCACAAAACTGTCATACGAAGCACTGCACCCGCCATTACGCCAAACCGCTGTTAGCTGCTGGCGTTCCTGTCCACCGTGTCTGTAAACCATTGTCATTGTTGAGTTTTCAATCATTTGTCTGTCGGGTTGTGCGTTGCGTTTTTTATTTTTTTTGAAGGGTCGGAAAATTTTTTAAAACCATTTTTGTCGTGCGGTTGGACAGACACACTCTTTGCCAAACTTTGGTTTGAGGGTTGGCTTGAGCGGTTTGGCAATGTGTGTGGCTGTATGCGTTGGCTTGTCCTTTCATTCTAATTAATTCTTCATATTGTTATAATGTAGTTTGTCATTGTCTGCTATAAGTTTCATCAAATATTTTGCAGACTGGTGAATTTCTTGCGGATTCTTTGAGCCATTTATAGAATGAGATAAGATATTGCAAACCTTTAGTAACAAACCAAGCCTTGTCTTTTCTCTGTTCTCAGTAATTTTCAATTCGCTTGTTATCCTGTCTTGTTGTGAACTCGTTAAATTCAAATCCCTACCAATTTTAAAACTATACCACTCCTCAAAAACCCTTCGCATCACATTTGGGTAA
>JAKQEZ010000268.1 GCA_029558435.1 Bacteroidota bacterium | reverse complement strand
TACGTTTTAAATAAACGTTTTTTTCTCCTTTTTCCATAACGATAAAAAATTGTGTATCGCTATTTCAGGACTAGACATTATTTTTTTTGGTTATCCAAGTTTTGATAAAGGCTGTGCAAATAGCTTTTCTTTGAGTTTCTGCATATCGTCACTAACTTTCTGCTCCACTACTTTTGCATAAATCTGCGTGGTACGAATTGAATTGTGTCCGAGCATGGCACTGACTGTTTCAATCGGAACACCATTTGCGAGTGTGATAGTCGTTGCGAATGTGTGCCGTGCAATATGGGAAGTCAGATTTTTGTTAATTCCGCAGATGTCGGCAATTTCTTTCAAATAGGAATTATAACGCTGATTGCTATTGACAGGCAATAATTTGTCGTATTTGGTGCAATACTCGTGATTACGGTATTTTTCAATGATTTCCAACGCAACAGGAAGTAAAGGAACACTTTCTTTTGTTCCTGTTTTTTGGCGAAGTGTTGACAACCACAAATTGCCGTCCAAACCTTTCATCACGGCATTGTGAGGAAATTGATATACATCGGAATAGGCAAAGCCTGTATAACAGCAGAAAATAAATACATCTCTAACCTCTTCCAAGCGTGGGGCGTGTAGCTTTTTATTCAGTAGGGTATTTATTTCGTCCTGGTTTAAAATTTCTCTTTCGGGGCTACTGTAAGAACATTTGAACTGGTTGAATGGGTTTGAAGGAATCCAGTCTAAACCTACTGCCATATTCATAATCTTTTTGAGATTTTTGATGTATTTATGTGCGGTGTTGGATTGGAGTTTGTCAACGGTCAAAAGGTAATGTTCAAATTCCGTAACAAACCGCAAACGCATTTCGGGTAGGGGCATATTGTCCGTTTTATATTGGTGTTGCATAAATGCCAAAACTTTGTTTTTGGTAATGATGTAGCGTGTGTACGTTTTTGCAACTACTTTGCCGATTTTGACCTGTTCGGATAGTTTTAAATTGTGGTAGTCGAAAGCTTCGAGGATAGTTTTTTGTTTGGGTTGTTCGTTTTCTACTCCTAAGAATTTGTTTTTAATGTCTTTCGGTTCAACAGATTTCCCCATTGACGAAAAGCCGAGAAAAATTTGGTTTAAATCGTTACGAGTTTTTTCAATGTAGGCATTGAGTAACTGGGCGTGTTTATAAGCCGATTTACATTTTCCTGTTTTGCTATCCCAACAGGCTTTCGGAATGAAATGCTTTGTTGCGATTTCTGTCTTTTTCTGGTCAACATAAATGCGGACATACAAAGGCGATTTTCCGCCTTTAGCTTTTTGGTTATACAACCAAAAAAGGATTTTGAATTTCTGATTTGCATTCATCATATTCGGTTTTTAAATGTTACACTTTCAAAACCGTTCATTCAGGTTACTGAAATTATTAAATAATTCCTGTGCAACATAGTTCGTAAAACCTTTATAAATAAGGGTTTTACGATTTCAGTAACCAAATCTAAGCATAACTTTCAGGTTACTGTATAGGTTACTGAAAGTTTGTTTTTAGATGTATTTGTTTGTATTTAACGCTTAATGATGATTTGATAAAATCCTGAAATTTAGAGGGGTTTAATGAAAAAAGCCTCTCGATTGAGAGGCTTTTTGTGATCCCGCTGGGATTCGAACCCAGGACCCATACATTAAAAGTGTATTGCTCTACCAGCTGAGCTACGGAATCTAAAAACAGATCTTTTTCTGTTCGTGGGTGCAAAAATAGTGCTTTTATTTTGTTTCGCAAATTTTCAATTAATATTTTCAAGTTTTATTGATTTT
>JAKQEZ010000259.1 GCA_029558435.1 Bacteroidota bacterium | reverse complement strand
TAAAGGAAAAGTAAATTCAGAAGCTGGATTTTGTCCTGCATTTTTCATTCGCTCTTTTGATAAGAACTCTAATATTTTATGCTTAATCCTATATGATTTTGGTGTAAAGTATTTCATTTGTCAAATGTGGCACAACGTTTTGGCGCTTGGCGCAGTGGCGGATTTTAGAACACAAAACTGTCAATACACCACAATAGTTGATGCGAAGTAGAATGTTCAATTAACCACATCACCCGCCATTGAGCCAAACGCCTGTTATAAGCAGTGGTTATTCATTCGCTTGTTTAATTGTCTATTCAAATTCTATTTCTATTAAATTTTGATGCGAGTTAAGTGTTATTCGTTTGGTTTCTTTTCCGTTTGAAATTAAAATTATTTTGCCTTCGTAAAGATTTTTGTCAAGTTCCAAAGGCGTAGAGCCTAATTTTTGAAATGTTGATGTCAAAACCGAAGCCGAACCATTATTTGTGATGATTTTGTATTTATTGCTACTTACCGTTTTATCAACAATTTGATTGTTTGAAGATGTCGGAACATATTTTTGATGTGCAGTTGGTATTTCACTTTGTGAATTTGAAATTTGTCCCAATAAAATAGGAATGGTAATACTTGAAAAATCACTATTACAAAACTCCTTCAATTTATCTAAATAAAAATTCAAAGAATTTGAATTGAGGTTATAAAGCCTATTGAAAAGTGCTGATTGATTAGGATTTAAAAAATCTTGTATCGTAAACAGAAAGTTGTCAAGCGTATTAAAACCACCTTGCATTACTTCTCGCCAAAGTGTTTTATCAATTTTAAGTGCTTCCAATGCAGTTATCATAACCCAAAACGAAAATCTGTCCATTTCAGGGTTGAAATTGTTCATTGTTCTTTTCGGATGCTGAAACTCTGTTCGTCCTTTTTCAATCGCTTTTTTATATGCTAAATCGGGAACAAACATTCCGTCATAATCAATTAGCTTAACTTGAAAATTAGACGATGAACCTGTTACGATGATGTTGCCACATTGCAAATCTCCGTGTCCAATTTTGTGTTTTTCAAGGTCGTTTGAAATTGCAACTAATTGCTTCTGTAATTCACTTAAAACATTATTGTCAGAAATGTGATTTGAAACAAACTGATTGATAAGCAAACCATTTAACCATTCCATTTTTAAAATCGGATAAGAATTGCCATTTACATAGATTTCATTTTCAAGAAATTCACAATCCGTTTTCCAAGATGATTGTATGTTTTTGAGATAATTACAAATTGTTTTATACCGATTTATTGTTTCATCTTCGGCTGTAAGAAAACATCTGATTGCATAAGTAGAGCTATTTATTGAACCCTTAAAAACTGCGGCAAATGCACCCGAACCAAACAGATAAACTTTAATTGGAACTGTCCGTGAAGGAATTAAACTAATGCCACGCAAAGAACTAAAAGCATTTCCGCCTTTTTGTTGTATAAGTTGATTGTATTCTCCGATTGTTGGATAATTCTTTGCCATTGTTACTTGCTTTCTTCTTTTTGTTTATTAGGCAATATCTTTTCAATAATTGAACTTTCTTGTTTCTGCTTTTTGCCAGTCGTTTCATCTTTTGGATTAACAGGTCTGAAAGAATACAATAGAACAATATTTAAAATAAGAAGTCCAATAACTGAAATGAGTAACATTTCGTGAAGCTTCTGCTTTTTTTTAACTTGATGAAAGTCGTGAGCAACGCCATTAAATTGGTTTTTGATTTCGTTCATTTCCATATCTGTAAAATTTTTGTGATTGTTTTGAGTTAATGATGTCGGAACAAATTCTTCTTCTTTTTCCTTTGGAAAAGAAAAGTCTTTTGGCGGTAGAACATTGTTTATCTGCCCCATTTTTCCAATCGGAATTATTATTGCGGAAATATCATCTTCTTGCAATTCTTTGTTATCCCAATTCTTTATGCAGAAACTGTGTAACTGGTCAAAATCTTGAATTTTCAACAATTCCGAAATCGTTTCCGGTTTCTTTAAAATTAAGCGACTAAGTGCATCAGTTGCCAAAATTATTACGTCATCACGTTTAACTTCAATCGAATGTAGCTTAAAAAATGTTTCATCAATTTTTTCTTGTAAAAGTTGTTCTGTATTGATAAAATGATTATTCGCATCAAGGCTTTCAAAATCAGTAAAAGGGAAAGCCGTGATTTTCTTTTCTGAATTTAGTAAAAATAAATTCGTGTCGCCACAAGCAATAATATCAATTTTGTTTTCATTGATAAATTGAAAACCTATAAAGGTGGCTGTGCCACCTTTATTTTGTTTTGCTTTTTCTAATGAGGCTTTCGCAGGATTAGAGCTAAATTCAAATTTGGCACTTTTATATTCATCAACTTGTTTGGTAAAAAAACTTATCAAGTCATTTGGATTGAAAATAGGATTTTCAACAAATTTCTTTGTAATTATTTCAGCCCAAATTTCAGAATTAAAACTTTGTGTTGTTCCGTCTGCTAACGCAAATGTTTTTGTTGCAGAATTGATTGCATACTTATCTTGTATGTGTTCAAATTCATAAGAAGCTCTTTTATGAAGTTGTAATACAGTAATACTCATTATTGCGGAGTTCCTATGTTTAAAAAGTTTATCAAATCTGTGGCGTTTCCATTAAAAACGTAACCTCTCGCATTTTGGCGAATGTCATAACCTTTTTGTTGGGCAATTCTTATCATATTTTCATCTAATGGTGTGGACATTTCAAAAAGCAACTTTTCAAATCTGTCGCCTGTGGTTACTTCATTTGGGAATAGAAGTTTGTCGCCTACTCTTGTTGAAATATGAATGTTCAAAATGTTTACAGAACCGTAATTTGTTCTAAGGTTTTTGATTTGCTCAATTTGGTTTTTTAACGGATTAAAATTACTTCCTGCATCAGTAGCTTCGCCATCAGTTATGTTAATTATGATTGGTGGGTGGCAATCTCTGTGATTTCCCCAATTTATCCAATCATTGCAAAGTCGCTTTGCGTTTTCAAAAGCCTTTGTCATTGGTGTACTGCTAACAGCATAAGGTTTTATCCATATTGGTTTATCATTTTCTTGTCCAAGCGGATAATCAAAAATGTTTTTAATGGAAACAACCCATTTTCCTGATAATTGTCCTTCCCAACCTGATTGAACAATATCGCCCTGTTTTCCATAACCGATAATTGCAATTTCAAAACGATTTTTCAGTTCGCCACCGCTTCCAATGCAACGCAAACCAACTTCATAAATAATGTCGTTGATTGCATTTGCTACTTCAACAGATTTGGAATGCGAAGCATTCCCAAATTTTTCGCTCATTGAACCGCTTTGGTCAATTAGATAAACGAGTAAGCAAGGGTTTGTACTACTTATTGTAAGATTTCTAATATCGTGCATATTGTCTGATTTTACTTGTATAAATCTCCGTTATTATATCCGTCTGTATTGGTTGGATTTTGGGTTGACGAATAATTTGTATTTGGGTTGTTGTGTCCTCCGCTGTAGCCACCTTGGTAGCCATTTTGAGGGTTGTTATAGTTTTGGTTTTGAGGATTTTGAAATGATTGTCCTCCAATAGCTTGTATTCCTTTTGGATTATCTCCGTATTCATTAGAACCTGCTTGTCCGTCTTGAAACAACAGCCACAAAGCGTAAAAAGGAATTAATTGCCACCAACCGCTATTTCCAACATCGTGGCATCGTTTAGCTCCTTGTGCCCACAAGAACCAAAGAAGTGGGACTGAAAAAATAAAGGATAATACGACTGCTCCGCTTTCGTCGTAAGAGTTACTTAACATTGCGGCTGCAATAAATGTTATTATAACTCTTGCAACTACAAAAATTATAAAGCTTACACCGTATTCAGTTCTTCTGATACGACCTTCAAATGAGAATGGATTTTTAAACATACTATTTCTGATTTTTAATTGTTACGAATTGATTTATTGAAAAAATGAGTGGATTAAAATTAAATCTCTGCGTATAGGGTCGGGTGTCGCCCAATACGTTTTGCTTCGGTCTTTGTTGTCCGCCTGTTTATATGTGTCATTGTTTCTTACCATTGCTTATAACGTTTTGCCGCTTTGCGTAGTGGCGGATTTTTAGCACAAAACTTCAATAGAAGAACTGAACTTGAACTTAGCACAAAACTGTCATACGAAGCACTGCACCCGCCATTACGCAAAACGGCTGTTACCGGCTGGTGTTCTTCTTTCAGATTTTGCGTTGTTGTCACTTAGTCGAAAAGGTTTTTTTG
>JAKQEZ010000236.1 GCA_029558435.1 Bacteroidota bacterium | reverse complement strand
GGCTTATTTTTCTGAAGAAGCTTTAATCAAATACCGAGTTTTAGTTGAAGTAGAATATTTCATCGCACTTTGCGAAGCAAACATTCCACAGCTAGCTGCTATTGATAAAAGTTTGTATCCAGAACTTAGAAAGATTTATACCGAATTTGCAACAGCCGATGCACTTTGGATTAAAGAAACCGAAAAAACTACCAATCACGATGTAAAAGCCGTGGAATATTTCATCAAAACCAAATTTGATGCACTAGGTTTAGAACCTTACAAAGAATTCATCCACTTCGGATTGACTTCACAAGATATTAATAATACGGCCATTCCGCTTTCTACCAAAGAAGCTTTCGAAAATGCGTATTTACCAGGATTAATTTCGGTAATTCAAAAACTGAAAGAACTTAGCGTAGAATGGGCAAATGTTCCCATGTTAGCCAGAACACACGGCCAACCCGCTTCTCCTACTCGTTTAGGAAAAGAAATTTTAGTATTTGTAGAGCGTTTAGAAGAGCAAATGCGTTTGTTATTCAATGTGCCGTTTGCAGCTAAATTTGGTGGTGCAACAGGAAATTACAACGCGCACAAAGTAGCCTATCCCAACACCGATTGGAAAGCATTTGGAACAAAATTCGTTGAGGATAGTTTAGGATTATATCATTCCTTCCCAACAACGCAAATTGAGCATTACGATCATTTCGCTGCCTTTTTTGATGCTTTAAAACGAATTAATACGATTTTAATCGATTTGGATAGAGACATTTGGACCTATGTTTCTATGGATTATTTCAAGCAAAAAATCAAAGCAGGTGAAATTGGTTCCTCGGCTATGCCACACAAAGTTAATCCAATTGATTTTGAAAACTCAGAAGGAAATTTAGGAATTGCCAATGCGATTTTCGAACATCTTTCTGCTAAATTACCAATTTCAAGATTACAACGCGACTTGACTGATAGTACGGTTTTAAGAAACATTGGTGTTCCAATGGGGCATACTTTAATTGCATTTGAAGCGACTTTGAAAGGATTGAACAAATTGTTATTGAACGAAGAAAAATTCGCAGAAGATTTAGAAAAAAACTGGGCAGTTGTAGCAGAAGCTA
>JAKQEZ010000190.1 GCA_029558435.1 Bacteroidota bacterium | reverse complement strand
AGCATTGGATGAAGAAAGTGTAGAAATATTAGAGTCCATTAAAGAAATGATATGAGCAATAAAATAAGCATCACCCAAAAACAAATTGAAAACTCCATTTTCAACATTCGTGGGGTGCAGGTGATGATTGATTTTCATTTAGCAATGCTTTACGAAGTGGAAACTAAAAGGCTCAATGAACAGGTAAAACGAAACCTGAACAGATTTCCTGAACCGTTTATGTTTCAATTGACCGCTACGGAATGGAAAGATTTGCAGTCGCAAATTGCAACCGGTTTAGACTGGTCGCAATTTGCGACCGGTTCCCAAAAGCATCGTTCTACAAAACCTTATGCGTTTACTGAGCAGGGTGTGGCCATGTTGTCTGCTGTCTTAAACAGTGATACGGCAATAAAAGTAAGTATTGAGATAATGAATGCTTTTGTAAAAATGCGTCATTTGCTTTTGGAAAACTCATTGATAAATAACCGTTTAGAAAAAATGGAGTTGAAACAATTGGAAACTGACCAAAAGTTTGAAAAAGTGTTCAAAGCCCTTGAAAGTAAAAATGTAATTCCTACCCAAGGCGTATTTTTTGACGGGCAGGTGTTTGATGCTTATGAGTTGGCTTCAAAAATTATTCGCTCTGCTAAAAAAAGCATTGTGTTAGTGGATAATTACATCAACGAAAGTACGCTTACGCATTTGGCTAAAAAAGCCAAACCGGTAAAAGTGTATTTGCTTACAAAAGCGCTTGGCAAACAACTTAGCTTAGATATACAAAAGGCAAACGAACAATATGGCGGGTTTGATGCAAAACTCTTTACCCAAAGCCACGACCGCTTTTTGATTATTGACGGAAAAGAAGTTTATCATTTAGGTGCTTCACTGAAGGATTTGGGTAAAAAATGGTTTGCTTTTTCAAAGTTGGAAGCGAAATCGGTGAATGGTATTTTAAACGCAATTTTGGAATTGATATGAGACCAATAAAAACAATAAAGCCGAAGGGCTGTAATGATTATAGCTTGTTGATAAAAAGCGGAAATCAATCCCGAATGGATGATATAAATGTTTCACCCCTTCGGGGTTTATGGATGTTGGGGATATTTATTTTTTATAATCTTATCATCCCTTCGGGATTTAAAATGCGATGGATATGAAACCAATAAAAACAATAAGCCCGAAGGGCTGTAATGATTATAGCTTGGTAATTGAAAGCGGTAATCAATCCCGAAGGGATGACATAAAGATTTCACCCCTTCGGGGTTTGTGGGTGTTGGGGATATTTATTTTTTATAATCTTATCATCCCTTCGGGATTTAAAATGCAATGGATATGAAACCAATAAAAATAATAAAGCAGAAG
>JAKQEZ010000175.1 GCA_029558435.1 Bacteroidota bacterium | reverse complement strand
ATTCAAATTCGATTATTGCAGGTGCAGGTTCAGGAAAAACGTTGACAATTCTTGGAAAAGTAAAATATCTGATAGAACAGAAAAACGTAAAACCCAAAAACATTTTGCTTTTATCTTTCACTAAAAAAACGGTTGATGAACTCAACGAACGACTAAAAAATATCGGACTTGACGCAAGAGCAACGACATTTCATAAACTTGGCTACGACACCATAAAACAAAATTTGGAAAATGTTCCAGCATTGACCAATGAAAATACATTAAGCAATGTTGTCAAAGAATATTTAGAGAAGGAAATTTTCAACAATGCAGAAGCATTGGAAGCATACATTGTTTACGTTGCGTGTTATATGAACATTCCCGAAGAGCACGAAGATTTCGGTTCGCTTGGTGAAAAATTAGACACCGAAAAAGGCGTAGATTTTCAGACATTAAAATCTAAATGCGACCCCGAAGAATTAAACAAAGTAGCAAAAGCACAACTTGACACTATTCAAGGCGAAAAAGTAAAAAGCGTTGAGGAATTAACCATTGCCAACTTTTTGTATTTGAACGGGATTGAATACGAATATGAAAAAACATATCCGTTTGGCAATACTGTTTATCGTCCCGACTTTTATCTGAAAGATTACGACATTTATTTAGAGCATTTTGGAGTTGATGAAAACAATCGTGCAAAATGGCTTACGGAATTTAATGAACAAAAATATGTGGAGGAAATGGAGCTGAAACGTGAAGCTCATAAAACACATAATACCAAACTTTTAGAAACCTATTCATATTATAATCGTGACCACATTTTACTCGACAAACTACGAGAAATGTTGGGAAAAGAAAATGTGATTTTTAAACCAAGAGATACAAAAGAAATTTATTCCAAAGTTACTGACAACGACAAGAATTTTGGAAAAGAAATCACAAACCTTATCATAACATTTGTCAATCTTTCCAAATCAAGAAAATTGACTTATCAAGAAATAACAGACTTGTTTTCAGACAGGGAAAAAGCCGAAAATAGCTATATGCTCGAAAGACAAGAAATCTTTTTAAAGTTTGCGTTACCAATTTTAAAAAAGTATGATAATACGCTTCGAGAGAAAAGCGAAATTGACTTTAACGATATGATAAATCAGGCAACAGACATCGTTATAACGAAAAAACCTGAATACACTTATCAATACATCATCATAGACGAATATCAAGACATTTCGTATTCTCGTTTCAACCTAATCAAACAAATTCGGGAATTATCGGGAGCAAGACTAATTTGCGTTGGAGATGATTGGCAATCTATCTATCGTTTTGCAGGTAGCGACATTTCTTTGTTCAGTAATTTTGAAAAATATGTTGGTAAATATGAGCAATTATTCATTGAACAAACCTATCGGAATTCACAATCACTCATAGACATTACGTCAAAATACATTCAAAAAAACGCTAAGCAAATATCCAAAAATCCAAAGTCGAAAAAAGAGCCTTTGGAAAACCCGATTAAGTTTGTTTATTATTCGCAAGACAATGCAGAAGATATTTTTATCAATGAAATGCAAACACTTATCGACAAAAACGGAAATAAACCTATTCTGGTTTTGGGGCGCCATAGTTTTGACATCAATGAATTTATCAAACTAACACCAAACAGTAAAATCAAGTATTACGAACGAACGGACAAATTGGAAGTAAAAGGTTTTGAAGATATTGAACTCAAATATATCACAGTTCACAAATCAAAAGGATTGGAAGCCGAAAACGTAATTGTATTAAACTTGAAAAATCATTTACTCGGTTTTCCTAATAAAATGACGGACGACCCAATGTTATCATTGCTATTAAGCGATGATGAAGAATATCGTTTTGCAGAAGAACGAAGACTTTTTTATGTAGCATTGACAAGAACGAAAAACGAAGTTGTGTTGCTTATTCCGACCGATGTTTCACTATTTGCAGAAGAGTTGCTTACAGACAACGATTTTTTGCTAACTGCAAACAACGAAAAATTAAGCAAAACAAATTGTCCGTATTGTCAAACAGGACATCTTGTAATTAGACAAAATTCGGTCAAAAAAAATCAGTTTTTAGGTTGTTCTCATTTCCCAAGTTGCAATCAGACATTTAACAATATCGAAATTTTAGAAAACACAATACTTTGTCCAAGCTGTAAAAGCGGTTTTATGACAAAGAGAAGTGGACAATATGGAAACTTTTTAGGTTGTACCAATTACCCAAAATGCAAAAAGACGATAAACTTACAAGATGCCCGAACAGATAACATCGCATTGGCAAAATGGCGGGTTAACAGCTAAATTGAAACTTTCTGCATATTTATCCGCCACTTCGCCAATGCGTTTCCCGTTGTGCCTCATACTAAAAAAAGAGAACTAAATGCAAGAATTAGAATCATTACAAAGTACCCGTCCGACGAACTGCATTTAGTCAAATGTAATTTTATTATTTATCCCTCGAATCAGAATTTCGGTAATTACTCTATTCCAAGTTTCATAGCATAAGCATCAGGGAGTAATGTAGCGAAGCCGGCTTCATCTTCGTCTTCGTAATCGGCAAGGTATATGAGAACTTTGCTTATGTATTCGGCAGGATCTACTTTATGTAACTTGCATGTTTCAATAAGGGAATAAAATGCAGCTGCAAAATCAGCACCATCCTCACTTCCGGAAAAAAGCCAATTCTTGCGCCCAACAGCAACGGGGCGGATACTGCGTTCCACTATGTTATTATCAATCTGAAGTTCTCCATCATTACAATACTCACAAAGTTCTTTCCATCTTTTGAGCGTGTATGTGCATGCTGTGCCTAGCTTACCTTTCGGTTGAGGTGCTCCCCAAAAAGTGTACAAGATTGAGTGATAGTTCTTCTATCTTTACATAAGGAGAACATATGACACAGAAAACAGGCAAACGCTATAGCGAGGCTCAAATAATCAGAGTTTTAGAACAAGTTGATAAAGGTCA
>JAKQEZ010000169.1 GCA_029558435.1 Bacteroidota bacterium | reverse complement strand
TATTTCGTTATTTAATAGTACAAAGATAAGTAGAAAAACAGCGTTAAGTAATTTTTTAACGTTTCATTAACTCAACAGCATCGGTTAGAAATGTCAACACCTCTTCAACCTGTTCAAGGTCTAAGAATATTGTTTCAACCCCGCGCCCTGTTTTTATTGTGACTTCAAGAGACGCATCAAGAGCGTAAGTAGCTTCCTCCACAGTGAGGTCTATTTTAGTCACACCGTTTTTAATACCCAAATATTTCATTTCTTTTAATTTTGTAGCACAAAGATAAGCAGTTTTATAACACCAAGCAACTTTTTAACGCAACATTAACAGATATAACTTTCAATATATTTTGAAAGATTTGAATGATAATTGTAAGGGTAGAAACTATATCCAGCAGGTCTGCTTAACAGACATAAACACCCGCTAATCAACATTTTAGCTCACTTACAACGCTCAAAATACAACTTTAAACTCTTTACTTTTGACAGCAAAAAGACGCTCCATCAGGCTTAAAACCAGTCAAAAAATGCCCTGTTTTTTTCAACAAATGGCCTTCAAAAAATCAAAAACTTTTTTTCACATTTTGCCGTTTTTGAAACAAAAAAAGACCGTCGAACAGCGTCCAACGGTCTCTAAATATTCACCTCACATTCTATTTTTGCTGCTTTTCTCTATACGAACATTACCCTGAACCATGCTTGCGGCAAATTCTCGTCTATCCAACGTAATGCCGTCTTTTTAAGGTACATAAACCCAACAGCATAAAACGAATCAGGATACTCACTTGCAGGCCGTTCCCAAGTTACCCTGTAACCTGCGTTTACTTCGTCAAATTCTGGAACAAACTGCTCCATTACCTTATCCGCTTGACTTTCAAACATACCCCTATCTGTTAACATTTGGGCAAACTTCGCTCTTGTGTCCATTGTATTAAGTTTTTGTTAGCTCTCCGCACCAGAATCGAACTGGCTTGCATCAAAAAACGTTTGGCCGAACGTCCTTCGTGGAAACGCCCACTACGTTGCAGAGAATTTTATTCTGTTTTAGTCTCGCATAGTTCTCTAAAATACCTATGCCATAGACCAAACTTTATTTTGTTTATACGTCAAACCTTATTTGGTCTATAATTTGAGAACGTTCTTGCTTTATAATATGCTCGCTCCAAATTGATATACCATTTTCAAGGCTTGCAGCATCTTCCATACTCCTGTAAACAACTTTTGTCCTTAGGTTGATATACCAAGCCCAACCGTTTATGAGTATCCGTTTCATCGTCGTAAGTTTTAAAAGCGGCCTACTCACCTAAGTTTTCAGCCTTAACAAATTGTGATTTTAGCCCTCATGCGTTTGGCAGAACTCCAAACACTTTTCCACATTGCCTTTAAAAAGCAGCGTTTCGCCCTCCCATACAGATACCTGCGTTCCACCTTGCCGAACATCAACAACATACCCGAACGCATTGTCTTGGTGGCTGTTAAAGGTAAGAGGTTCAATGTAGTAATTTCCAGCCTCTTTTTTGAAATTTGCAAGGAACCAAGCAGCTAAACAGCCTGCACCGTTTGCGACATAAACCTTATCCGCCCCAATACCATCTACAACAGTTTT
>JAKQEZ010000085.1 GCA_029558435.1 Bacteroidota bacterium | reverse complement strand
GAATGGCTTTTTGAATCATTGTTTCCTGCAATTTTTCGGCATACGAATAAGGATTAATTTTATCGCCCTTTTTCATTTCCAAACCGTTAGATAAAACAACCGTGCTTTTGTTCAAATTTTCAATTAACAAATCACTCATTTCAGAATGAATCGTTTGTAAACTGTCTTTCTTTTTAAGCTTTACCGTTTTGCGTTTATCATTTTCGTTTAATTCAAAACTTGCTTCTGTTCCGTCTGAATCAATAAACTTTACAATTGCATTTTTTCCGCTTTCAAATTCTGTAATGTGTCCGATTACGCCTTTTACTAAATTTCGATTGAATGAATCAACGGCAGTTAAAGTGTAAATCAGATTTTCGTAACCTTGAAACGTTGCACCATATCGCAAAATAAATTGGGGTTTCATTTTCTGAATGTTCTCCCACGTTTTGTTGCCTGTTCCGAATTTGTGCGGTTCGTCAATAATCAAAAACGGTTTGGTTGCACCAATGGCATCAAACGGTACGGTATATTTGTCAAACAAACCTTTATCAAAACTTTTTTGCATTGTATCAGAGTTTATCATACCTGCGTTGATAATCAAAACCTGAAAGCTGTTTTTTTCAAAATTGCCCGAATTGACAAAGCTTGTAACGGCTGGCGGTATATATGATTTCTTGCTTTTGCCATTTTTTAAGCTTTCTACAACGTGTAAATGCAAGGTTTTTCCGTATTGCTCTTTAAAATGTTCACGACTGCTGTCCGATTTTAAAAAATCAATTGTACCCGCTTTTATAGAAAGCGTTGGAACAACAACAATAAATTTGAAAATGCCGTATTGTTTGTTGAGTTCAAAAATAGTTTTGGTGTAAGTATAGGTCTTGCCCGTGCCAGTTTCCATCATTATGTCTATGATGTTGCTATCTCGTTTTATTTTTTCGCTTATGCCACCGTTATTTTCCCTAATTGTTCTAATGTTGTTTGGATAAGTGTTTCCTGTTTGAAAATCAAATGCAGGATTGATGTAATTTTTATCCGCTTCGGTTGGCTGAACAAGGGGAATATTCAGAAACACGCCAATAGTGCTATCTACTGCGTGTGACTGGTGGTTTAGGTTCTTTTCAAAATTAAATCCTTTCATTGCTTAATACCTTGTTATGAAGTCAATATCAATTTTCTTTTTGTTTGCGTATTGCTTCACGTTTTCCG
>JAKQEZ010000143.1 GCA_029558435.1 Bacteroidota bacterium | reverse complement strand
AACCCAATTATAAGGAAAGATTTTCCTGTATTGGACAAGAACATTCTATTTGAAATTTATGACAGTGTAATTAGTGGAAATGAAATATCAATTGATGATAGGGTAAAGTGTAAAGTAGTATATATTATTCCTAAAACAATATTTGTTGAAATACTTCCCACAAAAATTAAAGGAACAATTTGGATTAAACATTTCAAAACAGACAAAGACGATGCAAGAGAAATAGTCAAGATAGGTGAAATACTCGAAGCAAAAATTATAGGAAACAATGAGAAGTACGTTCAACTCACGACTAAATAAAAAAAACATCTCACAACATCACCTATACGCAAGCAGGGGTTTCGTGCTTCGTAGGACAGATAAGTGCTAAATTTGAAATTCAGTTCTTCGTAGGAAGTGCAGTGGTAAAAATCCCTGCCTGCGTATAGCTGAAAACCGTTATGTGCCATATTTTCCGACCGCACTCGACAAAAAAACCAATCAAATGTTTCATTATAACGAAACTTCTTGTTATCTTTGCTACGTTGAATAACTTTAATGAATGGACAAACTTTTTGAAATAACATTTTTAGACGAGGCATTTGAGTTCTTGAAAGGATTAGATAGAAAGCATTACGAAAAAATACTTTATAACATTCGTAAAGCACAGACCGAACACGACCCCGAATTATTTAAGAAACTCAACAATGAAATTTGGGAATTTAGAACTTTATACCAAGGGCTTCAATACAGACTTCTTGCCTTTTGGGACAAAACTTCTGTGACTGATACGCTGGTTATTTCGACACACGGATTTATAAAAAAACGAAGTAAAGTTCCCGATAATGAGATTCAAAAAGCCATCGGACAACGAGCAAAATATTTTGAAGAGAAACAATTAAAAAACAAGAAAAAATGAAAACATACACATTAGACCAAGTGCAAGACGAGCTTATCGGAAAGATAGGAACTGCGGAAAGAGACCTTTTTGAGTATGAACTTCAAATGGACTTAATCGGAAAAGCAATCAAGCAAACTCGACAAGAACGTAATTTGACACAGGAAGAATTAGGGAAACTTATTGGTGTTCAAAAAGCCCAAATTTCACGTCTTGAAAACAATGCAAGTAATGTAACAATGGATACTTTGTTAAGGGTTTTTACGGCATTGAAAGCTAAAGTGAAACTTCAAGTAGAATTAGCGAACCTAAACATAAGCGTTGGACAATAATACGGCACATAACACGGGTTTTGCGTCAGGCGGGCTGATGTGCAAATTTGGAGCTTTGTGCTTATAATGAACTTTAGTAATAAATTGAAACTTTGTGCTCCGAAACCCGCCCGAACGCAAAGCCCGATACCGTTATGTGCCATTTTAGGACACTACAAAAATTGACAGAATTGCTATCTTTGAAAAAAAATAATTAATGGACAGGACTATTGACATAATTGAGGAAAGAAATGAATTAAATGAGTGGGTTAGACGAAGTATTGAATTGTTTGAAACAACTCCATATCTTGACAACATACTCGAAGTTTATCCACTACAAACCGCAAGACCAGAGCGACTGAATGATAGATTAAGAAGAAGAATAATTTCGGCACATCAAGGGAGACGAACAAGAGAACTATTAGACATTTTGCAGAATGAAGTGAAATTTCCATATGATGAGCCTCTTTGGTTTCTGATTAAAAACATACAAGGTTGCCTTGAAAACAACCCTCAACAAATTCAAAGAATTGCTGATTCACTGTATGCAATGACCGCAGAAGAAACTGTAATTAGACTAGAATCAGCTCCAAAGCTCAATACTCAAATGGGACC
>JAKQEZ010000118.1 GCA_029558435.1 Bacteroidota bacterium | reverse complement strand
GCACTTCAATTATACGAAAAAACTGTCAACCGAAGCACTGCACCCCCGCTTGCGGCAAACCGATGTTGGTGGCTGCCCTTCTTTTCTGTTCGCTAATTGAATTTGATTGTTGGTGTTGTGATTTCGTATATTTCTCCATTAGTCTGTTTGTATGTAATTGTAAACTTGTGCTCGTTGCTTCCTGTTGGCTTAACTTTTAAGGTTAGATTTAACGTATTCAATGCTCTTGGTTGCGTTGAAACGTATGTTACCAAGTCAGTCGGATTGATGTATTGATTGCCTGTAAAGCCTGAAATATTAAAAAACTGAGAAAGTGTGTCTGAAGAATTGCTTGTAGAAAGAAACGGATTATTGCTAACAATAACTATGTCAGAAATATTCTCAGTAGAACCTTGATGACCTGGTCTAGGACATTTACTGGCGTATGCGGTATTCACAAACAAGTCACCGAGGTTAATACTTTTATTTTGCCCAAAATAGTTGCCTGTTGCTGTTAATTCGATTAGGAATTTGTCAAAGTCAATATTGTTGTTTGTGTCAAATAGTGATGTGCTAAAGCTACCATCATTATATACGTTGTTAATTCTCTTTATAGCAATTTCAAACCCTTCTATATTCAAAAATTTCGGAATGTCATCACAATTGACTGAACACCCGCCAAAATTGAAAATTAAAATCAGTAAAAAAATTTTAAACTCTTTTCTCATTGTTGTTTTGTTTGATAAAGTTACTACTGTTCTGCAAAGCGTTTTTGTTAGTCCTGCGAAATTGTCTGTCCGGTCGTTAGCTAAGTCCTGTCAGACCTGAATTACTGTCCCCCTTGACCGAACTAAAAACAAAAGAACAAAAATTGAAAGTAAAACTGTCGCTTAGTAAAAAGTCCTGATGGGGGACAGTCATTCAGCGTCTAATAAAACTCTCGTCAATGGTTGCACTGTCTGTTTCGTAGGGTTGCCACCAACGTTTCGCAGCTACCCGAAGGGCGGGACTTTTACCACAAAACTTGATTTGAAAAACTAATGTTTGATTAACCACAAAACTGTCTTTGGAACACGAAACCCGCCTTTTGGGTAGGTGCTGTTATAGCCAGTGCTTTCTTTCATCGTTATTATTTTGTCGCTTTACATAATTTTACTACGAAAAATGTCAAAGGAATAAAAATCAGTCCCAATGTCAATGGCAAAAACCAAATACCAAGTCCGTCCGCTTCTCCGTTTGCATTTTGAATTGTCTTGAAAGCAATTAGTCCGAAAATGATAACAATAATGAATTTCAAATATCTAATCAGTCTTGTTGCATTTGTGTATTGTCTTAGTGCGTTGTCTTGTGTTATGTTGTTCGGATAATTAAAAACGTGAGGAAACTTATTCAAAATTGTCAGCCCTATGAATAGAACTGTTGCAATTAGAGGCAAAGTCAAAATAGTTGCCTTCCCACCAAATCCGTCTGCTTGTCCTGCACCATTATAATGAATAGGAATTGTGTCGGGTAAGTTTGTATAGTTCGTGATAGTCAAAACCCAAATTGCAAGAATTGAAGTCCAGCCAAGAATTTCAAGTGTCTTGTCAAATGTCGTAAGTTCTAATTTTAATTTCGGTCTTTCACTCATTGTTTCTGTTATAATTTGTTGTCGTCTTTTTAGCATTGGCTATAACGGTTTGGGGCTTTGCGAAGTGGCGGGAAATCGAAGACGAAAGTTTCGATTTAGACGACAGGTAGCAAAAGCCAATTTCTATTTGCTAAATTACAAAAAAAGCCAATAAAATTGGCTTTTGCGGTTTACGAAGCGAAAACTTTCAACTTAGACCGAAACCCGCCATTTTGCAAAACCCTTGTTAGCCGTTCGGTTTTGTTTTCAGTCTTTTTTTATTATTTCCCATTTAAGGTTTTCGCTTCGTCTAATAAGTAAGTCGCATACCCTTTTGGTTTGAGTTTTTCGCTGGAAAAATATGTTGGTGTTTTATAATGAGTGCTTGTTTTTCCTGTCAAGGCAAAAATTTTCTGACCAATTTTTGTAAAATAGTAATTTGGTGTCTTAAAATACACTTTTACTTTATCAACCGTGAAAGCCCAATTTTCATAATCCTTTGAATAAAGCGTCTTTGATTTTGAAGATAAATTTATAGCAAGAAATGAAAGCGAAAATAGATTTATTGCTTTGTAACTATCAGAAGGTAGTTTTTTCTTTTCAGTATATTTTAGTTTCCCAAGGTCTTTGTCATTCAATAAAATGAAACTTGAAAAATCGCCATAAAATTGTTTTCCAAAATCGCCTAAACCGTGAGTGAAGAACCTCGAAATAGCACTAACACCTTTTTCAATGCAAATAATAGCACCTTGTATAAAAAGTCTTTCTTCTTGTTTATAGGTTAATTGAGTTAAATCTGTTCCGTTGCCAAAAGAATAAATGAAATTCTTGAAACTTGAAAATGGATTAAAGTTTTGATTTGAATTTTCAAGAACGATTGTGTCAATGTAATAATATCGTTGTTGGATTGAAAACTCTGTAATGATTTTTAGAAATTCACGAAACGATTTATTGTTTTCAATAAAATCTAAATCTTCCCTTACCATTGGAACACGTTGCATAAAGTCAATGTTTTTAGAATATACAATCAATTCGTCCAACATTTTTTCAATTCCGTGTCCATTGTTGTAGTTCTTAAACTTTTCTCTTGCTTTTGATAATTCAGGATAACTTCCTGTTAAATGCTTATCTTTCAAAAGCAAAAGAATTTTCAACACTCGTTCAAACCCCGAAGAAAGTAGTTGTAAAGAAACGTGGTTATTTGAAATAGAAGAAGTTTGTTCGTTTAGGTTTTTTAAACCTACTGCAATGAATTGAAATGATGCTTCAACTTCCTCTGTAATGGCTACAACTTTTTCAATTTCGTGTGCTTTATTCATTTTTGTTTTTCGTCTTCTTTGATTTCTCTTTTGTAAACAAATCGGCTGTATATTTTTCGTACAAGTCAAATAAAAACTCCATACGGTTGGCTTCGCTTGTAAATGCTTGAGGTCTGTAAGCCAAATCAACCGCTTTGTCTAACTCGTTGTGAGCTTTTGTTAAATTGGGTGGCATTGTTAAAGGGTCGTACAAATCTGCTAAACTCGAATTTGGAAAACTTGCCCGAACATCTAAAACCTTTTGGGCTTTTTCTTCTATCGCTTGTATTTGTTTTTCTGTTGGCTCTTTGGGAAATGGAAAATTATTGTAAACAATACTTGCAGAATAACGATAATCACTTTTCAATCTTCCACAAACAGTTTTTACCCAAGCCATATGCATTGAAGAAGTTAAAACACCAAAATGAAAAAGTGTTGCGTTTGGAACAATTAGACACAAATTACTTGCTATAACATTTGAAGGCATAAAACCCATTGGAATAAATTTTCTTCTTTCAGAAGAAACACTTGGAATAATTATATATTCAGTTTCATTATGTGATACAAAAGCAAATTGCGAAGGATTGTGTGCTAATTCTCTCGTGTCTTTTCTCGTGCTAATTTCTCTAAATTCTTTAACTCTTTTTAAACGTTCCTGAATAAAATTAGATTTTCTTAAATCAGATGGTTCAGCATTTTTTAACCAAAGACAATAACGAGGAGTATTATTTATAAACTCAACACTACCGACATATCTTCTAATATATTTTTCAATAAAAGGTTCTGTTCTTATTGCTTCGTTTTTTTCTTCCTCTGTCATTAGTAAAAAGCCTCCATCAATCGGTTGATTTCCAAATTTTATTTTAGGAATATCACTAATTGAATTTGATGTTTTTTTAATGATTAAATCTTTCGCATCAACCAAATACGGATTAATATTTTTGGCTTTTATTTGATGTGCTTCGCCTTTTATATCTTCGTACTCAAAAATAACTTTGTTATTTGTATCAAAATTAGCAAAACCAACTATTACACAATAAACTGCTGCATTTCCTTTGGCTTCATTATTCCATTTAAAAGTACGATGTGCAAAATGAATTTTTATACCGTATTTGTTGAGCATTTGTCCCCACAAAATACTTGTTTGTTCGCCTTGAACGATTGAGTTGGTAGAAACAAAAGCGACTTTGCTTTTTGTTCCTTGAATGTATTTTCCTGCTTTGATATACCAACCTGTAACGTAATCTAAAACTCCGCTTCCTTGTATGTTTTCAAATTCTTTTACGATTTGGTTTCGTTGAAATTGGGACATAATTTTTGACCCAATAAAAGGTGGGTTTCCAATAATGTACGAAAGTTCATTTTTTGAAACAACGCTTTCCCAATCAGTTTCTAACGCATCAGCGTGAACAATTTTAGCGGATTTTTTGAGTGGTAAACGCACAAAGTATTGTCCAAACTCGTTGCTTACCTGCATATTCATTTGGTGGTCTATGAGCCACATTGCCACTTGTGCAATTTGTGCAGGAAATTCTTCGTATTCAATTCCGTAAAATTGGTCAACGTCAATCCACAACACTTGACTTACGTCCAAAAATCGTTGTCCGCTTTTGTTCAAAACTCGCATTACTTCGAGTTCCAACAAACGCAATTCACGATAAGTAATCACTAAAAAGTTTCCGCAACCACAAGCTGGGTCAAGGAATTTTAGTGTGCTTAATTTTTTATGAAATTCAGGAAGTTTGTTTTTGTTGTCTTTTACGCTTTCAAATTCTTTCCAAAGGTCGTCAAGAAACAAAGGTTTTATGAGTTTCAAAATGTTTGTTTCGCTGGTGTAATGTGCTCCCAAATTTCTTCGTTCTTTAGGGTTCATTACACTTTGGAACATTGAACCAAATATCGCTGGCGATATTTTACTCCAATCTATGTAACAGCAGTCAAGCAAGGCTTGACGCATTTTTGTATCGAAACTTGCCGTAGGCAAGTTTTCTTCGAAAAGTTTTCCGTTTACATACGGAAAGTCGGCAAGTTGTTCGTCAAGATTTTTATAACGATTTTCTTTGGGTGTGTTTAATACTTGAAACAACTCTTGTAATTTAGCTGCAAGGTCGCTTCCGTCTTCGGCTGTCCGCTGTTCTAAATATTCTTGAAATTGTTGTTTATTAAAAATTGTTGTGTCCTCTGCGAAAAGTAAAAACAGAATACGAACCAAGTAAACTTCTAATGGATGTCCTGTGTAGCCGATTTCTTCAAGTCTGTCGTGAAGTTTACCCATTAACTCTGCTGCTTTAATGTTTGCAGGGTCTTGCTCTTTATAGACTTTTTTCTGGTAACCAAGCAAATAACCAAAGTGCTGAACATTGCTGACGAAGTCAGCAAGATTAAATTCTATGGTTGTATTTTCTTCTGTGTCGTAAAGTCTGAAAATATCAAAGTCTGAAACCAAAATGTATTTCGGTAGTTCGTGCTGTTTAAGTCCGTTTGTGTATTCTTTTGCTTGGGTAAAGGCTTTGTCAAGATTTTTGCCTTTACTTTTCATTTCAACAAGAATTACGCCTTTCCATAGTAAGTCAATGTAGCCGTTTCCGTCATCAAGTTTTTTTACCCGATGTTCAAATGTTCCGATTTTTTTTCGTGTAATTCCGAAAACATTAAAAAATGCGTCAAGAAACGGTTTCGCATCCGCTTCTTCGTTAAATGTTCCCTCCCAATCTTTGGAAAATTTTAATGCTCGGTCTTTTATTTCGTTCCAACTTAATACCATTTTGTTTTTCTGTCTGTCAGCCGACTAAGTTAGGATAAATTTTGTTTTGTTGTTATGGGTGGAATGTTGTTTTCGGGTGTTGCTATAAACTGACGGCTAACGGTTTCGGGCTTTGCGTTCGGGTGGGTTTCGGAGCACAAAACTGTCAACCTGCACTACACTTGAATATAAGCACAAAGCTCCAAGTTTGCACGTTACCCCGCCTGACGCAAAACCCGTGTTAGCGGTTCGTTGTTTTCTTTCGTTATCCATTCTTCAGTATATTGTCTGCGAGTTTTGGCGAAATCCTTTGAATAAATCTTAAAAGTTTTGTTTTACCAATATTACTTTCAAACTTATCTTTTTTAAAGTTTCTAATGAACTCATCAACAAGTTGCTTTGGTGTTATTTTTCCTTTCCCACGACCTTCTGTCATTGCAGTTTCTACCAAAGGTGGTATGATTTCAAAAACTTTTACAGTTGTGGTTTCAAGCTGGTAGCGAAGTGCTTTTGTTCCATTATGAATTGCAGATTTTGTCGCACAGTAAATTGGGGCAGATTTTTTCGGTGCAAAAGCAAGTCCAGATGATACATTAACAATGGCAGAATTTTGCTTTCTTGTTAAGATTGGAAGTAACCCATATATAATTTGCATTGGGCTTGTAAAATTTATCTGAATTTCATTTTCTATTTTTCTGTATCCTTCTTTTTCGTTTGTCCAAATATAGTTGTTTTGAATGCCTGCGTTGTTAACGACTATATTTATGTCGTTATATTCAGCTATGCACGTGTCTATTAGTTTGCGAACCGATAAACTGTCACCAAGGTCACAAGTCAAAGTTGAAATATTTGGAAACTTAATTTTCAATTTGTCTAAATTATCTTGATTACTTGAGCTGACAATTAATTTGTTGTCAAATTCATAAAGTTGTCGTACAAGTTCAAGTCCAATTCCTGATGTCCCGCCTGTTATAAGTATTACATTCTTATTTAATTGCATATTGTCCGTTTAATGTTTGATGGGTTGTCTTTTTACAATGACCGCTAACGGTTTGCGGCTTGGCGCAGGCGGGGATTTTTACCACAAAACTTGCTACGAAGCCGAAAGCTCAAATTTACGAAAAACTGTCATACGAAGCACTAAACCCCCGCTTGTGCCAAACCGCTGTTATGGGCTGC
>JAKQEZ010000089.1 GCA_029558435.1 Bacteroidota bacterium | reverse complement strand
AATTTCTGTCCGTGTCAGCGAGGATATTGCCAAAGTCGTTTGGATAATTTTCCGTTACAAATTGTCTAAAATATTTGCGGTAATCGTCCATTTGTCGCTTTTCTATTTGTCGAGTGTCGGGTTTTTAGAGTTGCCACTAACGGTTTGGGTATTGCCGAAGTGGCGGATTATTAGCACTAAAGTTCAATAGAAATACTACTGTTGAACCTTGCACAATTGTTTCATAGAAGCACTTCTCCCGCCATTTTGGCAATACCGTGTTATAGCCAGTGGTTCTGTTAATCTGTCCTTGTAAACCATTGTCTATATTGAGTTTCACTGTCATTGTTTGTGTCATGTTGGGTTGTGCGGTTGGGTATTTTTTATTTTCAGAAGGGTGGGAGATTTTTTTTAATTCAATTTTTCTTTGGGTTGGCTTTGCAAGCTCTTTGACAAAGCTTTGCCTTGCGAGTTGGCTTGTGGGGCTTTGGAAATGTGCTTGCAAAATGCGTTGGCTCATACGATTTTGTTTATTGGTTTCTCAATTCCTTTTAATAGTTCTTCTAACTGACCGCCTGGGCTTTCGTAACCAATGGTAATTTGGTCTGCAAGGGTTGTCATTAGTTGGTTGCGTGTCTGTGCGTTTTGGCTGCATACTCGTTTTACCGATTTGTCAAAAGGTGTTATGATTAGCAGTCTGCCTTGTTCCAATGGTTTTACAAATTCAGGTTCCAATTTTTCTTTAAGTCCTCTTGCCAATGCTAAAATGATGGGCTGTTTGCCTTTAAGCAGATAGTGCAACACATCTTTCTCTATTTGGCTGTGAAAACCACTGATAACACAATTGCCTTTTTCTCTTTGCTCGATTGCCCAGTCATAGCATTTCAATACCACCGAAGCAGGCACTTGCCGGCTGCATAAAAAAGCTGTTTTAGGGAGCTTTAAAAGGTCGGTATTGCCAAGGCTTTCTTTTATCATTCTTCGTCTTCTAATTCCTTTCCCATTCTGAATTTCACATCATAGTTTAGAATGAACTCAATTTCCTTTTCATTTAATCCATAATATTCTGCCAATGCAATATCAATTTCATCAATAATCTCTTTTGACTTTTGAGGAAAAAACTGTTGAAATTCAACATCACCAGTTTGGTATCTTGCTTGTTGCATTATAGAATTTTTGTCTAAATCCTTCATAAGTTTATCACAAGCAGATAAAAGCTTCTTTTTTGTTTTCTCGGAAAGCTTATCTATATCAATAGGAAATTCTTTTAAATCACTTGGATTATTAGTTCGAGCATCTGAATGCATTACATAATACCAGTAATAAATTGAACTATTTAAAATGGCTACTGTAATTTGTAGCGTTGTATTGTCATTGAAGTATAAATAGCTTTCCCTTGAAGACACACCACGCTTTCCATTGAGTATAAATTTTGGTTGAAAGTCAGTAATTATTTTCCAGTATCTTCCGCCACTATTACGATAATATAAATAATGATTGGTTTTGCTTCTTGATGTAAAATAACCAATGTTCTTTTTTATGGCTCGTAGTTTTTTAATAATTGAAAGTTCTTCGGTTGAGCTAATCTTTGGAACAATTCCTTCTATTATGGTTGATTTTGCTTCTGTGTATGAAATGTTGTCAAATAAAAATTCACGGAATGAGGAGTTCCATTTGTAGTAGTAGGTCGTAAATATTTTATTGATTTTTGTTTTGGCTTGTTTTCTGAACAATGAAATTACCAAGTTACGCTCTGCTCCTTCAAAAAGTTTGCTTGGTCTTTCAGCATAATAGCTTAAAAATATTTCTGAGCAATTTTCAAATTCAACTTTTTGAAAAGAAGCCATCCTGTCTGTGCAATACGCACTCAAAGGAATAATCATACCATTATAAGAACCATCTTTTTGAATTTTTATCGAACGTTCGATGACAAAAGAGTATAGATTGCTGGATGATAAACATTCATAATCTTTAAGTATGTAGGTTTTTTTTGCGGTTGAATATTCAACATACGGAGGATTGCCGATAACAACATCAAAACCACCATTCCCTTGAATTATTTCATAGTATTCCGCAAACCAATGAAAAGGTTGGTGCGTTTTTAACCAATCATCATATTTATATACAGTAGCTTGTTTGTGCAGCAGTTGGTTGAGTTCGTGGTTCAATTCTTTCAGGCGTTTGTTTAATTCTTCCTTAGCTTTTTTGAACTCCTTAAAATCATCACCGTAAGTCAACTGAATTTCCTTGTAGCGTTTAAAAGCATTGGCAACAATTTCGCATTTTTCCTCAATCAAAGGTTTTGCTAAGACACCGTCAATCGTATAAGTCAATCCCTTTTGTAATTCTGCTTCTGTGGCAAAGCCAACCAAGGTATTTCCTGCACGGATATTAAAATCAATATCGGGCAGAGGTTCTAAACCTAAATTTGGTTTTCGGTAATCGGCTTCTACGGTTGCCACGAGTTTAAGGAACAAACGCAGTTTGGCGATTTCAACGGCTTCTTTCATTATGTCCACACCATACAAATTCCGCAGGATGATGCTTTTGTAAATGAAGTATCGTAGGTTGGGGTGTTCGGGGCTTTTTAGCTGTGCCAACACTTGTCTGAACCATGATTGACCATGATTTAAAGATTTCCATGATTGTTGTAGTTCAGACGAAAGATGTTTGTAGTTCTTTTCATCTTTAGCTTCTTCCAAAAATATTTCCATACGCTGCAAACATGCCTCATACAAGGGTTCTAAAATATTCATTGCAGCAAACAAAAACGCACCAGAGCCGCAAGTAGGGTCAATAATGGTAACGCTGTTGAGTGCTTTGTAAAAGTGTTTTAGCAGTTCGGGGTCGTTTGTGTTTTCTACTACATCTTGTGCAAACTGGCGAATGTTCAGGTTGTAGGTAATAAAGTCGTTGATTTGCTGAATGTCGCCTTTGTCAATTTTACTCTTTACTTCGGTGTATCGGTTTCTGCGGTCAACCACTTCACGCCAAATTTCTGTTGGCAAAGCGTAATTGATGGTTGCCGGTTTATTCCAATCGGTGCGTTTGCTTACATCTTTTATGCCTTGTTCAATTTCTTTTGGCAAAGGTTCTTCCACACCTTTTTTTACTGCATCGTAAATGTATTGGTCGCCACTTTGCTTTACCATTTGCCACAATTCGGCATCTGCATTAAATGCTTTCGGATAATGGCGTTTGGTTTCGTCAAACAAATAGGGCAGGATGCAATTTTTACTGATGTAGTCGGTAATATCTTCTTTGGTGTAGTAAGCACCCATATTTGCCCTGTCGTTGATATACTTTTCAAAAATGTAGCCAATTACATCGGGGTTAATGTCTTTTCCACTTGCAGTGTGGCGGGTATCTAAATGCCATTCGTATTGGTCGAAGAAATCAAAAAGGCGTTCAAAAGCTTTGTCGCCAATGTCAATGCTTGCATTGGTTTTCTCCAATTCGTGTTCGTCAAACAAGCCACCGTTCAAATAAGGAATTTTACCAATTTCAATTTTGGTGTCGGGGCTTTGTGTGGGTTCATTCAAGCCTTTGTGAAACAATACCAAAAGGAAATCACGATAGAACGAATAGAATTTTACTTTTCCCTTTTTCGCTTTGCAGGCTTGCAGTTTATCACGCAGATAGTTTGTGTTGTTGTCTAAAAAGCCTTTCTTCTGTATGAAGTAGCAAAACATCAATAGGTTCAGCATCAATGAAGCATACCATTCCTGATTGGTTTTGTCGGAAATTCCTTTGATGAATTGCAGAAAAGCTCCGTGTTCTTTTTTAAACTTGTCGTAAAACTGCTT
>JAKQEZ010000064.1 GCA_029558435.1 Bacteroidota bacterium | reverse complement strand
AGCCAAAATTTTCAAATAAAAACACACCTAAAAGTGGTGCCAATGCAGGCGATAAAGCCACCAAGGGCATGATGGATGCAAATACTTTTTGAGCAATGGATTGATTGTATCGTTCTATGACCAATGCTTGCCAACAAACTGCAGCAGCACACGCACCAATGGCTTGAATTAACCGTAAAAAGATAAACAAATAAACGTTGTATGAAAAAGCAATTCCAATGGAGGAAGCAATAAACAACAACATTCCAAAAGTGATGGCTTTGGGTTTACCGAATTTATCGGAAATGGGACCCCAAAACAACTGACCAAAGGCAAAACCACCTAAAAAAATCGTCATGCTGATGCCAATGTTGACTTTTGTTGTTTGCAAATCGGTGCGAATGGCTTCAAAAGTTGGTAGGTACATGTCCGTAGCCAAAAAACCAATGATGCTTAGTCCCGCCAAGTAGGCTAAAAAATGAAATTTTAATTGCTTTGTCATAGTAATTGCTTGCAAAATTAAGTAATTTTATCTGGAATAAATAATTGATATGGAACTCCAACAAATAATTGCGCAATTAGAAGAGTTAGAACTAAAAAGTGCAGATTTAGAACTCAATGAAATAGAACGAACTACATTGATTAACGACGCTTCAAAATATGCTAATCAATTTATAAACAGCTTGATAGAGCGAAAAGGATATAGCGATAAAGTACCTACATCACTTGCAATTGATGGTTCTAAGAAAAGCTTTTTAGAACTTTTAGAAGTGTATGATAAACAAGTGGTAGAAACGGGCATTGTTGCCGCTTCAGGAAAACATGTGGGCTACATTCCTGGAGGTGGAATTTTTGCATCGTCAATTGCCGATTTTTTGGCTGCAGTAACCAATCCTTATGCAAGTGTTTACTATGCTAGTCCAGGTGCAGCAACTATTGAAAATGAAGTGGTTAATTGGCTCAAACAATTGTTTTCATTTCCCGATTCAGCAGTTGGAAGTTTGTCATCGGGTGGTTCTACTTCCACGTTAATTGCTTTTACGGCAGCGCGCGATCATCACCGTGTTAAAAATGAACGTGTTCCACAAAGTGTGGTGTATATGAGTGAGCAGGTGCACCATTCTACACAAAAAGCATTGCGCATTATTGGGTTGGAAGACGTTGTGATTCGTTACATTCCCTTAGACGAGAATCACCGCATGGATGCGCTTGCCTTGAATTTGCAAATCCAATCCGATATAGCAGCCAATTTACATCCTTTTTTGATTGTTGCATCTGCCGGAACAACTGATACAGGAGCCATTGACCCGTTGGACGCAATAGCCGATGTGGCACAACAACACCAACTTTGGTTTCATGTGGATGCTGCTTATGGTGGATTTTTTATTCTTACCTCCAAAAAAGACCAATTTAAGGGCATTGAACGAGCCGATTCTTTAATTGTTGATCCTCACAAAGGTTTGTTTTTGCCTTACGGAACAGGTGCTGTTTTAATTAAAAACAAAGCAGCTGCCTTGCATTCCAATTATTACGAAGCCAACTACATGCAAGATGCCACCAACGATGCTTTGGTAAAAAGTGCAGCCAACATTTCGCCCGAACTCACCAAACATTTTAGAGGTTTGCGCGTTTGGTTGCCCTTGCAATTGCACGGAATAGCTCCTTTTGTTGCGTGTGCCGAAGAAAAATTGGTATTGGTGCATTATTTCCGCCAACGATTAGTCGATTTAGGTTTTGAAGTTGGTCCAACTCCTGATTTATCGGTGAGTTATTTTTGGTATCCTTTTAAAGAAAATAGAGATGCAAAAAACAAACAATTGATGGATGCCATTCACCAAGATGGCGAGGTGTTTTTAAGTTCTTCAATCATTAAAGGGCAATTTGTGATTCGTATGGCAATTCTATCATTTCGCACTAAAAA
>JAKQEZ010000046.1 GCA_029558435.1 Bacteroidota bacterium | reverse complement strand
AAGATTGTGCTTCGTGAATTACAAGTGGTGAGTTTTCTGGCCAAATGCTTGGAACTACAATGCAACCAACCTTTGAGAAAACATCGTTGGCTAAGTTGTGATTGATGTATTCTCCTGCAAATTCAATCTTGTTTTTTGATTTGCTAGCAAGCAACTTTAAAGCATCTGTGCTTTGCCCGTTTTGTCTGCCGTATATTCTTAGTGTTGCTGGTGTTTCAATTTGGCAAAAGGCTTCTATGAGTTGATTTACTCCTTTAGCCGGTATTAATGTGCCAATGTAACCGAAGGTGAAATTGGTATTGTCTTTTGATTTTTCGGTTTGTGTTAGGTATTCAGTTGGGAAACCATAATCCAAGTAAATGATTTTGTTTTCAGGAACTGAAAACTCATTTACAAACCGATTACGCAAGTAATTAGATGGGGCAATGAAAGCATCAACTTTGTTGATGATTGCTTTTGTTTTAATCATTCTTTGGTGTGTCCAGGCACTCCAATGTTCAATGTCTTGGGCTTCGTTTTCTTCTCTGCCACTGAAATAAACTTTGTAACAGTCGTTTGCACACTTTTGGTCTTGCTGAGAGGAACACAACTGAAAGTTGTTTTCCTTGCCTATGCTTCTTGTTAGGAATTGCCCTCTTGGACACATCAACCAAAAGTCGTGAAGGGTAAAAACGATTGGAATGTTTTGATTATTGAGTTCATCTACAATACCGGTGGAAAGGTGGTTAAGATGCCCGATGTGTGCAATGTCGGGTTTGATTGTAGCAATGAGTTTTGCAAAATTGCTATCCATTGCCTGATGGCGGTAACCATCTTTGCCTTGTGGATTGTTTACGAAGTAAAAATCCAAGTTGCTGTTTTCTGTTTGCTTTCTAATTTCAAAGTCAGGTCTGTATGGATTTTCTTCTCTTGTGAAAACAGAAACCTTGTGATGTTTTGAAAGTTCGTTGCAGATTGATTGGCTGTAAACTTCTGAACCAGCATTGTAATTTAGCGGATAGCCGTGAATGATTTTGAGGATATGCATATTAGTATAGGATTTGAAAGTGAGGATTATCGTTTTTGTCAAATATGTAATTAGGGTCTTTACACCAATAAGCGGTTACAATTAGCTTACCTGACAATACCAGTAATAGACAATGTTTATCGTCTTTAGCAATTCCCTTTTTTTGAAGAAAAGAAGGTAGAACAAAAACCACATCCTTTTCGCACTTGGTACATTCCACAAATGGAAGGACTTTGTATAGCAATGGTCTATCGATGCTTCTGTCCCAACCACGAAGCATAAAGTGGTGTGATAAGTAGAATTGTAAGATTTGATTTTGCATTGTGAGTGATTTATTATGCTGCAAATATGAAGTATAAAGAAAGGTGTATTTGTTATGGGTAAATAATTAACCCTATATTTGGCAAATAAATGCCAAAAAATATGAGTGATATAAAATACATTGGTGGTGTTTTGAGGATGAAAGCATTTGAGAAGTTGACAGTGTTTCTTGGTAACCCAGGTAAATTTTGTTTAATTATTCTTGGTGGAAGGGGAAGTGGTAAACATTTCGCCATTGAAAGTGCTTTTAAAGAAATA
>JAKQEZ010000024.1 GCA_029558435.1 Bacteroidota bacterium | reverse complement strand
AAAACAAGGGAAGAACTTTGCTTTTGTAAAAACAGTCTTTTTAGGCTTCAATAACTCAATTTTAAGCCTTCTAAAAATTAGAATTCTACACCTGAACTAAAAAACAAACCTCTCTAAAATTGCTTCTAAAGAGGTCAAAATATATGTTTTTGAAAACTATTTTCTAAAAAAAAGGAGTTGTGCAACAGCTACCGCTGTTAGCACCAGTTGTTCTTCTCTCGTCATTGTTTTAAAAATTCGTATTCGTAAACTTTTGGTTCTATTTTGTCGGCAAGTTGTCTGAGTTTTTCTCTCAAGTCGCTAATTAAGTTCATATATGTTTCGTCTGAACTTTTGTTATTCATTTTACCTGCTTCGTTTCTGCCTTGAAAATACTCTCTTATGTCGTAAAGTGAAGCATTAACATTACAGTTTGGTTGTCTATGATAATATTTCCAAAGTTCACGGGCAGAGTCTAAAACTGCTGTCGCTTCGGTTGAAAATACAAGTGGTGTTGTCCTTTGAGTTTGGTTACCAAATAAATCTCCGTTGTTGTCGGTTTTTAGTTTGCCGTTTATGAACTTGCTCATAAAATTACTTTCAAACTTTTCTCTGGCATTCACTTCTTGCTCTGTGAATGGAATCCAGTTGTTCGTTCCGTATTGTGTTTGAATGTGTGTATTAAACAGAGTAAAAACTAAACAGTCATTTTGAAATTCTGTATCTGTTTCCCATTGATTATTTGGGTGTAAAAATTGGTCACGGTCGTTAAGCCAAGTTTGGGCAACACAACGTCTAACAGCATAATAAATTGAAGCCTGAATTAAATTTTGCGAGCTTATCCAAATTCCCCTTGGGTTTGCCATTTGCTCTTTTTTATTGAGAATGTAAACAATGCCATTTTGTTGAAAGTCATTCCCATTAGTCCCTGCTAAAAAACCAATAAAGTCAGTTTTTACTTTGTATTTGGAAATCCATTTATTTATGAAGTCGCTCTTTTCAGTTACTGAAAATGTTTTTTGTCCAATTAAATTGCCTGATTCATCATAAACGTCTGATTGTGTTTCTTCAAATGGGCTGTTAACCGAAGTATTCCAAATTTTGAAACCAATAGGAAAGTTGCCTTTAACATTGTCGAAAGTGTAAGCTGGAACAACAAATGATTTTACTAATTCGGCTTTAAAGAAGTCACGAAACTCTGAAAATGCTGACCCTTGCAATGCTTTTAACTTAGAAAACTCTCCGATTATGCAACCATTCAATTCGTCAAATAACCGTGCTAAAAAGAGAATGTAGATTTCTCTACCTGCTGTTCCGATTTTTTCCGAATACTTGTCGTGTGCTTTCGATTTATTTACACCCGCTTTTCCTTTTACGCCAATACTTGAAACTTCAGCGTAAGGTGGGTTGATATAAACAACTAATTTTTTCCTTTTTTCGGGGTTATTGATAATGTCCTGTAGTGGTCTTGGCAATTTGCTAAAATCATCATTAAGAAAGTCAAACTGAAATACGTGGTCGTCTAATAAGTTTGCACCGTTTTTAATACGGTCGTGTATAACTTCAACGTCTTGGCTGTCCAGAGTTGAAGCCCAAATATTATACTTATTAGTTAGCCCCGTTAGTAAATTTCCAGTGCCTGCGGC
>JAKQEZ010000022.1 GCA_029558435.1 Bacteroidota bacterium | reverse complement strand
TAGTTTGTCGTATCCCTCTGCGAGCAGCAGTTCCTTGGCCTTCAGGAGGATCAACTCCCTGAGTTCCAGTTTTTCTCTTTCCTTTCTTTCGCTGATGCCCATAATTGAATTAACAATGCAAAGTTAGTGAACAGTGTTCATAAAAAAGTGATTTTAAGAAATAAATTATATTTTTTAATATGTATCATACTATATATCAATAAAAAAAGACCCCGTCCGATCCAGGTTGGATCCAAACGGGGTCTTCAGGGCATCCTCAGAGGCATTTATGCTTCTGTCCTGGAGGCAGGATGAAAGCGGACAAACTCCCCCACTACCACCTCAGTGCTGCAGCGGGTATTCCCTTCCTTGTCTGTCCAGTTCCGGGCTGACAGGCGACCGGTGACCATGACTTTCTCGCCCTTGCTCAGGTATTTTTCTGCATAGCCGGCGGTCTGGTCAAAAGCGACCAGATTAAACCAGGCAGGTTTGCTTTCTGCATCCTTGCGGCCAGGGGATTGCACGGCCAGGGAAATGCGGGCGAGTTTCTTGCCGGATCCCATTTCGATGATCTCGGGATTGCGGCCCAAATGGCCGGTCAGGGTTACGGAGTTTTTCAGTGTTTTCATGATACGAATAGATTTAAATGTGAATCAAATGGTTTTAATAAAAATGAAATCTGTGTGATCAAATGATGGAGGCGGGTTCTTCGCGGGTGATCTTTAACACCTCGCTGACGATGATCTCCGTGATGGATCGGGTTCCCCCGTTTTTGTCTTCGTAGGTCCTGGAAGAAAGTCTCCCCTTCACCATGACCTGGTTGCCTTTGGCGAGGTGTTTTTCCATGTAGGCGGCTGTACTCTCCCAGGCCACCAGATTAAACCAATGGGTGTTGCTGACTTTTTCCCCATTGCCCGAAGTGTAAAATTCATTGTAAGCGAGGGAAACGCGGGCCAGTTTTTTGCCCTGTGCCAGGTTGCTGATCTCTGGATCTTTTCCAAGGTGTCCGACCAGCTGGACGGAATTGCGTAATGTGTTCATGATACAAAATTTTTAAACGTGAAACAATAATGAATTTGAATAACTATTTTTCTGATTGACCGCTACGAGCAGGGATCGGAAAGATGGCCTGCACGACGAGTTCTTCGAAAGGGCGGGCCTGACCCTCCTGGTCCACATAGCTCCTGGTGGACAAGCGGCCTTTGACGACCACCTTGAGGCCCTTGCGGAGATTCTGCTCCATAAAATCCGCTACGCCCTGCCAGCCCACCAGGCGGATCCAATGGGTCTGTGTTTTCTGCTCGCCCGCAGGTTCATCTTTGCGGGGAAAGGCGGCCAGGGAGCTGCGGGCTATTTTACGCCCGCTGGCGCTTTGTTTGATCTGCGGATCCATGCCCAGGATGCCTGCGATCTCGACGGGTGTGTGTGTTGTGTTCATAAGGTAAAAATTTTAAGGTGAAACAAAAATCGATTGACGGGACAAAGATGAGGGGCCCTCTGCTCCCCTCCCGTAAGCCAAACGTTTACATCCGTATGGATCCGTAAATAAACGTTTCATTACGGCTTAATAAGCGTTTTAATTTAAAATCCTCAATCTGAAAAATTTTAAGAATTTGACTCGGATGGCCGGGATGATGACAGATGATCCCAACTGAGCGAGCTTTCAGCATAAGGGAATAAAAAATAAGTAGATGAAATATTATATTTGCCTGAAAGATAAACCTGTAACCCGGCTATGAAACATACCATCCACCTCGACCTCCTGGAACAAGCAGGGCAGGAACTGCTCCGCATCCGGATACCCTGGGATCCCGGTCTGATCCGGGAAGTCAAAAAAATTCCGGACGTACGATGGAGTGTCGGTCAAAGAGCCTGGCTGACGCCCTATCATGAGCAAGTCCTGCCCCTGGTAGAAAAAACCTTGAAATCAGGTGTACACTGGGATGACAGCGGACTGATGGAAAAGCTCAGGATCAAAACCGAGACGAAGGCAACAAAGGCCGCGTATGCAGCCCGAATCAGACGATTTGAAGACTGGATGATCAGCAAACGCTATAGCCCCAATACACAGAAGACCTATGTAGATGCCCTCAGGGTCTTTCTTCAGTACATGGGAGGGAAGCCGGTTTCGGATTTAGTGCCCGAGGATCTGATACAATTTAACAAAGAGTACATACTGCGTCGTGGCTATTCGGCATCATACCAGAACCAGGTGGTGAATGCATTAAAGCTATTTCTTCGGGTGAACGAAAGTGCTTTGATGATGCCTGAAATGCTGCCAAGGCCCCGCAGTGAAAAGAAACTGCCCAATGTACTCAGCAAAGAAGAAGTCAGACGAATCCTGGATGCACCCCAAAACCTCAAGCATCGGGTAATGCTCAGCCTCCTATATGCCTGTGGGCTGAGACGCAGTGAACTACTCAATCTGAAGCTCACCGACCTGCAATCCGACCGTGGACTCGTGCTGATCCGGCAGTCAAAAGGAAAAAAGGACCGGGTCGTCCCCCTGAGTCCGAAGCTGCTGGCATCCCTTCGCGAATACTATATGCGATACCGGCCTAAATTGTATCTGTTTGAAGGACAGGATGGGAGGCAGTACAGTGAAAAAAGCATTCAACTGGTCCTCAAACAGGCACTTACCAAAGCTGGCATAGTCAAACCTGCGACTCTACACTGGCTGAGGCATAGTTATGCTACGCACTTATTGGAAAGCGGAACGGATCTGCGTTATATCCAGGAACTGCTAGGCCACAATAGCAGCCGTACTACCGAAATCTACACCCATGTGAGCAAACGACACTTGCAGCAAATCAAAAGTCCCTATGACGATTTATAGACAGTTTAAAATGGAAATAAAAGGAAGAAAAACTAGACTTATACAACATACGGGTGGCAATAGAAGGAAGATTAACTAGACCTATAAGTAAGTTAGTGGCAAGGCTAAAACGACACACCAACAATAGACAATGGCAGACGACAAAATAACAACTATAATTAAGTGCCAAAACATTGCACCAATTGAAAACTTGACAAGAGAAATCAAATCAAGCTCTTTGAAAATGGGTGTGTTTGCTAACAATGGTAGTGGTAAGACCTTTTTAAGCAGACTTTTCAGATTAACAGAAAAGCAAGACAAACTTATCTTAGACGAAAACGGCAAAAGCCCAACAGACAAGCTTTTGACATTTGGAAAAAATAATGGAACATTTTCTTTTAAAATAACAGATAAAGATGGCAATGTAAAAGACGACTTTAGTATTTCAGTCACTAAAGGACAAATCCCAACTATTCCAGATACAAAATATCTTTATCACACCTTTAATCAGGATTACGTTGAACAAAATATTAAAGTTTTAGGTTACGAAAAAGACAGCGACATTCAAGGTTTCATATTAGGGAAAGTAAACATTGACTTAAAAGATGATGAGGATAATCTTGCTAAAATTGAAAAGGAAGGCAAAATATTATCTGAACAAGTTGAAAAGGAAATAAACACTTATGTGGAAGAAAACATAAGCAACATTCAAAACATCAAAAGACTTAGCGAATACGCTTATTTGAAGCCAAACGAAATTTTCCAAGGCGTTGACAAAGATTTATACGAAGTTTCTAAAAGCATTGAAGACCTTTTTGCAGACTACAACAAAATCAAATCCGTTCCTGAAAATTTAGCAGACATTGAAAATGTTAATAGAGTAAACATTGACTTTACATCATTGAACGAAATCAAGGAAAATTTAAGCGAAGAATTTTCGTTGAGTTCATTAGCAGAAGATTTTAAACAGAAAATCAAAAGCAAACAGGTATTTGTTGAAACTGGAATGGAATTACTGTCCGAAACAAAAGACAATACTTGCCCTTTCTGCGAACAAGAGTTACAAGAAAATGCTCTTAGCTTGATTGATAATTACACCAAATACATAAACGATACTGAAGCTAAAACCATAAAGCAATTCAAAGGAAACATAGAATTGCTTTCAAAGATTATTGATTTTTTCAAATCAATAGAGAATGCGAATTCAAAACGCATAAACTTGTTTAATGAATATAAAACCAAATATATTCCATCAAGTGAAGATGTTGAATTAGGTTCAATAAACATTGAAGAAGCAAAAAATTCAATTCAAGTTTTTATTGACATTATTGAAGAAAAACTTAAAGATATAAGCAAAGCAACTCCTGTAGAAAATTCGATAATTGAAAATATTGAGAAACACCAAACTTTGTTAAACAGTATTATTGATTCAAACAATGAACAAATTGATATTATAAACGCAAAGAAAAATCGAATTGGCGAAGAAAATAAAACGGTTAGAAAGGAAATTTGTAAATGTGCGTACAATCATCTGATTGAAACGCACAAAACAAACATTAAAAGTATTTTTCAGTTAAGAGAAAAATGGAAAACACTTGATACAGAAATTAAAAAGAAGAAGGAGCAACAAAAAGTTAGTAAAAAAGACAAAGTTGCCTCAACAATTAAATCGGTTTTAAATTACTTTTTCTCAGACAAATACACACTTGACGAGGAAACTTTCAGGCTTATTTTTTACGAAAATGCTCTGGAAAAAGACCAAGCGAAAGATGTTTTAAGTGAAGGAGAAAAGAACATCGTTGCATTTGCATACTATATTGGCGACACACACTTGAAAGTGGAAAGTGAAGACGATTACGAAAAATTATTTTTTATAATTGATGACCCAATTTCAAGCATGGACTTTACGCACGTTTACACTTTATGCGGAGTAATTCGTGACATTTCAAAAATCATTGACAATCTTAAACGTGAAAGACTAATAATCTTTACACACAACAATGATTTTATGCGTGTTTTGACAGCGAATAACATAGTTGACAAAAAATTGCTTTTGAAAAAAGGTGAATTGAAAGACTTCAACAATAATTTGACAGTTCCTTATATCAATCACTTAATGGACGTTTACAACATTGCAAGAAAAGGCGAGGTTGCAAATCACACGACAGCAAATTCAATAAGGCATATTATTGAAACTTTGACGAAGTTTCAAAACGTTGACATCTCAAAAGATGGAATTGCTGAATATATAAAAAAGAACATTCCTAACGACACAAAATCATATACATTAATCAATGACCTTTCACACGGTGGTTGGCGAAGCGAACAATATCCGATAACAGAAGATGACTACAGAGACGTCTGCGAAACAATTATAAAGCACATCGAAAATGACTTTAAAGGACAAGTTGAATACTGCGAAAAATTTAATGCTAACTAAAAGCCCAGTCACTAATAGTTTGGTAAGGCAATGTAGATAACGCAAAAAATCAAAGACGAATATTGAAATGAAATTACCAATCGGAAAAATAAAGAAGGAAGAGATAGATAAAATTTTCATAGAATCGATTAAATATCATATTAGTACTTTTTACGAAACTATTTCTGAGTATGAACCATTGTGTCTTTATAGTCATTGGCGTTCTATTGTTCGTTCTATTGATGAGATGATTAACATTCCTATGGAACTTGATGATGAAACGGAAATAGAACTGTTCCTAAATTTGGATTTCAACTTCTTTGACACAAATAATTTAGCGAAACTCAAAGTAGTACTTGATTTGCTTGAGAAGCACTTTGATAAAAATGTTGCGATTCGCTTTCAACAACTAGCTATGATGTGTATGGCTATTGATAAATCATACGAATCACAGGGTATTTTCAATTATCAAGGAAATAGTTTACGTTTAAATAATACGATAAATGCAATCGCATATCTCCAGTCAAGACGAGCCTATTACGTTACGACATTAGGTATGATTCCAAAAATCGCAAAAGGCAAAAAAGTCATCGAATATATTGACACACTGAACTTTTTGCAATATCCTATGGACAGTTGCCTAGTTAACATAACAACATCATACTATAATTTACTTTTTAACAATTGTTTGTCAGATTTTGAAATGGACTCAGATGGAACAGTTGCAAAACGAAATTTTGAATACAACCATTTGGAAGGTTTCTTTATGGAACCAGAAAGACTTTCATTACTAGACCAAATGGAATTGCGATCTGACGTAGTAATTCCTAAACAAATGTTACCGAAAGCCGATTATAAACTTTTTTCATTCAGTGAAGTTGCAAACGCTATGGCTTTATTTGAAGGTGCATTCGATAAATATAATATACAGAATAATTTAGAATACAGAGAGCTTACTTTATTAATGTGTGAAATTGCAATTTTCCTCAAAGATGACTTCCATATCATCATTGAAGAAGATATGTTTAACAACATTGCATCAAAGTTTAAAAACTTAAAACTTTATCGTGTTTCAGACGAATATTTTGAAAACTTAAATAATTACAGTCCCTTTCAAAAAGTTGACAATCGCTTTTACACAACAGTAGTTTTGCTAACACGTTTCGTGTATAGAACATTATCACAATCACTTCTGAAAAATAGAACCTTTCAAATTCATTCAGGATTTATTTTTGAAGATAAGGTTTCTAAGGTACTTGAAGCAAAAGGCTATGCACCAACCGGCTTTACAAGAATAAGTCAGAAGGAATTCGACTTAATTACAATCAAAGACAATAAGGTTTATAATTTCCAATGTAAGAACAATTACATTGATATTTCAAGAGTGAACTATGACTATAAGAAAATTGGTAGATTTAATCAGCGACTCTGTAGATATTACGAAAATGCTCTAATCAAAGAAGAAAAAAGAGAAAGTCTTGTAACATCAAAAACAGGAATTAGTGACATTGAACACTTTGTTATTTCTAGATATCCTGTAATAACAAGAAATAAGCGGATTATTAACTTTACAGACCTTGACGGTTGGAATTAAATGATTAAAGAGAATACGAAAAAAAGCCCAGCCACTAACACGGGTTTGGCAAAAGTGGCGGTTCAGTGCTCCGCAGACACATTTATGGTTAATCAAAGTTTGGTTCTCCGCATCAACATTTGTGGTGAAAATCGCCACCTTCGCCAAGCCCGAAACCGTTATGCCCAATGCTATGACGACCGTACAACTAGACAATAACGAACAGAAAAATAATTAATGAAACGACTTTTAGTATTACTCTTTACGACAATTATAGCAACCAATATTTCAGCACAGACAGCAGACACCATTTCGTTTATAAAATCAAAACGAATGTCGGACGAAGACCTTGCAAAGAAACGTGAAGGAACATTTATAACAGGTATCCCAGACTTTTCTTCTGACCCTGTAACTGGTTTTGGATTTGGTGTCAGGACAAATGTTTATTGGAACGGACAACGAACAAATCCGTTTTTTGCTTATACACCTTATCTTGCTAAATTAAAAGCTAACGCAGCTTACTATACTTCAAACGCAAGAGAAATAATTTTATCTCTTGACGTTCCATATTACAACGGGACACGTTGGCGTTTCAAAGTTGACTTTAAGGCTCAACAAAATCCAGCCAACTTATATTTTGGCTCGACTGAATCTACACTTGGAGAATTAAGACTTCCTTCAACTCCAAACGGAGGACAGACCTATTCAACATATTCATCTTTTGACCGAGAAAGAAAGACCTTACGACCCGGAGGTATTGGCGAAGCCAGTTTTGTCACGGATGCTTTATCAAACAGATTTAGAGAAACAGAATATATGCTAAATCTGAAAGCAGATTACGCACTTGGTAAAAAGGGCGTTTGGAGAATAATGGGCGGTTATGAAATTCAACATTTGAGTTACAAAACTTTTGAAGGAACAGAAGCCGAAGCAATCGACCCTGTTACTGGACAAGAAACAAAAGCACCAAATGGAACTTCACTACTAAGACGTGATTTTCAACAAGGACTAATTTCTGGACTTGACGGAGGTTGGGTTTCAATTATACAAACAGCTTTGATTTTTGACACAAGAGATTTTGAACCTGACCCAACACGTGGTTACTATGTAGAAATTGCTAATGAATTTTCAAACCCAATCATTGGTTCACAATTCGATTTCAATAAACTGTTTATTCAAGGACGGTTTTATAAGAAAATACCAATTGGACCAAGGACAGTTTTTGGCGGACGATTTGGTGTTGGAAATATTTTTGGAAGTAATGCCCCATTCTTTGAATTTCAAGACCAATGGAGTCCAGACGGAAGTATCAACGCATTAGGAGGAAAACAATCTTTACGCGGACATAGAGCAAACAGATTTTTAGCACGTTCATTAGCTTTTGCAAACTTTGAACTACGTGTAAGACTTGCAGACGTGAAGTTTGGTAAACAACGTTTTGCATTTGGTGTTGCACCTTTCTTTGACGCTGGAACAGTTAGGGACAATTGGCAAGACTTGAATTTCACAAACATCAAAACTTCATACGGTGGTGGTTTAAGAATTGCGTGGAATCAATCGACAATTATTTCCTTCGACTATGGAGTTTCAAAAGAGGACAAATTATTTTATTTTGGCATAGGACAAGCATTCTAAAATGACAACAGAACAAACGCGACAGACAAGAAGCACTGGGCATAACACGGGTTTGGCAAAAGTGGCGGTTCAGTGCTCCGCAGACACATTTGTGGTTAATCAAAGTTTGGTTCTCCGCATCAACATTTGTGGTAAAAATCGCCACCTTCGCCAAGCCCGAAACCGTTGGCAGTAATTGTAAATCGACACCAAAGCAACTGACATCATAGGCGACATTGACATTCCAACAAAACTTTTTTTTGACAACGGAAAACTAACAGTTGAAGACGAAAAAAGACCGTTTTTTGCCGTTTTTTTTGAAAAACATATTACAAATGCACCAAGCCCACCCACCACCCGAATCGTTACAAATGAAATGTAGGTCTATCATTTTTATTAAATTCGTAAACTTCAAATCATAAACACTATGCATTCAATGAACGAAGTTGACATTAAACATATAAATAACCTTTCCGACATTCAATTGACGGAACTCTTGCATACTCTAATAAAATTAGAGGCACAAAAGAACAATTTGCAAGAATGGGATGAATCTGTTCCGTTTAACATTAATACGGGAGACGCTGGCTCTGACGGCAGAGTGCAATGGAACGGAACGCCAGTAACAACGAAATGGCTGAAAAACAAGTTTACCATTTTTCAAAACAAAGCAACAGACCTATTTCCCGCTGATTGTGCAGAGGAAATACTACAAACAGCTAAAACAGGTGAACCGAGAAAACTTAAAGCACAAATTGAAAAGGTTGTAAAAGCAAATGGTTGCTACATTCTATTCACAAATAAGCCTATCGTTGACAATGGAAAAGACCAGAGAATTGCAAAATTCAGAGAAGCAATTCAAATCTCAGGAGAACCAAATTACGCAACATTTCAAATATTTGTTTACGACTCAAACACAATAAAAGATTGGGTTAACGAATACATTGGAGCGGTTACATTAGTTCAAAAATTCAATGGCATTCATAGGCATCAAGGGTTTGTTGAATGGGAAAAATGGGAAATACATTCAAGGGCAAATGAAAATACATTTCAAATAGACGAAACGGTACGAAACAATATGTCCTTAATTCAATCAATAAATATTGAAAAAGTAATACGAGTAACTGGTCATTCAGGCTTAGGAAAAACAAGATTAGTGCTTGAAGCTTTTCGGAATACAGATTTAAAGAAATCTGTTGTTTATCTCAATCTTGAAGGTAGTTCGGATATTTCTAAAATTCAAGAATACATCATATCCTATCAAGATTCTCAAGACGGTATCATTGTGCTTGATAATTGTGATGTAAGAAGTCATCTAATTTTATCAGCGTTAATAAAGACAACGGGGATTCTTAAAATAATCACAATTGGTTTTGAAGATAACAACGCTATTCAGGATTTTAAAATTAAGATTGATAGAAATGAGCAAAGAAACATTGTAAAGGAAATTATCCAATCCAAAATCGGCTCAACGCATCAACCGTCAGACGTTGAATACATAAATGCGATTTCAGAAGGATATCCGTGGATGGCAATTAGATTTTGTGATGTAGTTTTAAAGGAAGGTATTTCCGAGTTGAGTAAAATTCCATTGGACGAATTTATTCCCAAACTAATATTCGGATCAAACTCTAAAGATGATGTTGAATATAGTGTTATCAGAGCCTGTTCCGTTTTTTCTGCATTCGGATTTCTTGATGATAGTTTTAGAGATGTAATAAACGAGGAATTAAAAAAATCTTTGAAGGCTCAAATGGATTTTATCAGAACAAAAATTTATGACGGAACTATAACATCAACTAAATTTAATGAAATATGCAATAGGTTTCGTAAAGATGACATCATAGAAAAAAGAGGGATTTTCTACATTGTTAAACCAACCCTTTTAGCCATACATTTAGCAGCTGATTGGCTATTAAATACAGATACAGACAAAATAATTGAAATCATAAATGAACTTAAGCAAGTAAACCTTGAAGAAAAATTTGTTGACAGATTAAAGGACTTAGACCAACTTGACAAAGCAAAGGACATTGTAAAAGAATTATGGGGAGCTAGTGCTTCTTTTTCTTCAGCGGAAGTGCTTAACACTTCGTGGGGTTCACTACTCTTCCGCTATGTTGTTGAAGTGAATCCTATCGATACTGCAAAAGCATTGCAAACCTCTTTTGGTAAAATGACAAAAGAAGAAATTTTTAAAATTGATGCAGGAAGAAGAAATCTTGTTTGGGCTTTAGAAAAATTGTGCTTCAGAAAAGAAACGTTTAACACGGCTGCAAAAATTCTTTATTCATTTGCCGTTTCTGAAAATGAAGATTGGGGAAATAATTCAACCAATCAATTTAAACAACTTTTCCAACTATATCTTTCAGGAACGGAGGCTACTTTAAAGGAAAGATTGGAAGTTTTAAAATGGGGTTTAGATAAAAAGGACGATGATTATACACAAATTGCTATTCAAGCAATGGGTAGAGGTTTGGTACACGACCATTATACAAGAATGGGCGGTGCAGAAAAACAAGGCAGTGGGGCGCCTTTAAAAGATCATCAACCAACAGGAAACGAGATAATATCTTATTGGCAAGAAATAGTCTCAATACTTACTGAAATTGCAATTTCAAACAATACTCATTCAATATTAGCTCAAGAAATAATTACAGATTCAATTAGAAGTTTAACGAGACAATTCCAGAGTGAATTAATAATAAAATCTATTCGTGAAATAATTGCAGTTAAAGGCAATTTATGGACAGAGGCATTAAATAAATTAAAAATGACTTTGAGTTTTGAAACACATTTGCCTCCAAACATTGTTGAGCAAATTCAATCACTCATTACCGACTTAACACCAACAGACACTAAAAACCAACTTTTATTAAAAGTTACCAAACCAGAATGGGACACATACGAGAAAGATGAGGAAAACCATTACATTGATAAACCCAAGTTAAATGCAGAAGCATTTGCTCAAGAGTTAGTAGAAAAGAAAATTGCGTGGACAGATTACATTGAAGATTTGTTACAAGGAGAACAAAGACAAGCGTTCAGTTTTGGAGCTAAATATTTTTCATTGATTGACGACAAAGAAACAATAGTTAAGATTACAATTCAAGCATTAAAGAAAATAAGTAAAGACAAACAGAATCCTGAATTTCTTGCAGGTCTTTTATTTGGCTCGGGAGACAGAAATTTATTTGAAAAAACTATTGACGATTTTATTGCTGATGATGAATTGAGACAACATTCATTTTATCTAACAAGAGTAATAAATCCTTTATACGCTGACGTTACAAAACTTTTTGTTTTGGTTGACAAGTATGATTTTTCAATTTATCATTTTCAAAATTTTCAATACGGTAGAGCGTTAGACAATCTTAAACAAGAAGAAGTAATAGAACTTTGCGACAGAGTAAGCAAGTATGGTAATGCAGGGAAATGGACTTCCCTTTCTCTTATTTATATGTTCTGTTACAGCAATGAGGAAAAATGGAAAGTTTCTAAAAACTTTATTAGAGCTTTGATTGGCAGTAGCAATATGATTGTAAATACTGACTATACAATACGAATGGAAAGTTATCATTGGTCTGATTCAGTTATTAAAATATTGAAACAATCTGATGAAAAAGAATTTGCAATTACGATAGCAAAACAGATAATTGAATTCTGTTCGGAAAAACATTTCAACTATTCGTTTGACACCTATTTAGGAAATGTTGCTGTTGTATTGTTTGAAAATTATTTCGATACTGTTTGGGAATATTTCGGAGCAGGAATAATAGGAGATTATCTGACATTCTTTCACTTGGAACATATGATTGGGACTCGAAACGGTTATCTTGGCAATAGAGAAGGACTTTTATTTCGTAATGAAGCAAACAATAAGAAGATTTTAGAATGGTGCCGAAAGAATCCTAAAGCAGCTGAAAGAATTGCCCATATGATACCTCTAAACATTGTTGAATACGGAGTTATTAAATGGCATCCTTTTTCTAAAGCATTGATTGATGAATTTGGTGACAACGATAAGTTTTTAGACCAACTTAGTTCCAATATGGGGACATTTGGAACTGTCGGTTCAAGAGTTCCTTATTTCACGACACAAAAAGCACTTTTAGAAGAATTACTTAGCCACAAATTTGAAAGGGTAAAAGATTGGGCAAGTAAAATGCTTGACTACACAAACAGACAAATAAAACTTGAACGACTTGACGATGAACAACACGATTTGACATAACAGAAAACGTCAAAAACTGGGTAAAAAACGGCATTGAAAAAAATGGTTTTACGACACAATAAAAGAGAAACAACTACTGCCAACAGGCGTTTGGCAAAAAAGCGGGTGCAGTGGTTAATTGAAATTCTACCTCGCATCAACTTTTGTGGTGTATTGACAGTTTTGTGCTTCGAAATCGCCACCTTCGGGTAGCCGCAAACCGTTATAGCAAAATCCTCCCTATCTAATGTCCTGAACCAAAATCTGAGACCAAAGACATTTTGTTTAAAATAACTGGCACTGAGCCCTTCCTGCGCGACCATACGATACAGATAGGCACTGATCTCATTTACGGAGTGCCCATGTGGCATTCTTCCAAATTCCAAAGCAAGCTGTGCCAGTTTACGCCCATTGTTGATACACAGGCTCTTGCTCCTTTGATCCAGGCCTACCCTTTGCTTGAATACAGCAAATGCCTGCTTCAACCCCGGCACAAGATCCTGTACTTTCGCCATAACGGCGTAAAAATCATTTCTCTTAAAAGTCATAATAATTTATTAAATGACCTTTACTCTAAAGAGAAAATTCTTTATATTTGCACAATGACCCGCAT
>JAKQEZ010000002.1 GCA_029558435.1 Bacteroidota bacterium | reverse complement strand
TTTCGTTCTTCTCAATTTTACTAAGTGTCGAGGTGTCAATATCCAACTCAGCTGCAACCTTTCTCAATGGCAGGTTTGCATTTTCTCTGAGTGTCCTGATATACTCTCCAAATGTTATGTTGTCTGTTTTTGACATATTCTGCTTTGGCAAATTTTGTCCAAAAGTAAAGAAATAATTTTTATCCGTGTCAATTTGTTTCATCTTTTTATTCACAGTCTTGTCGGTGCGTTGGCAAAAAATGGCTCTTTTGGTTTTTTGAGCGTTGGTTTGTGTGTCGGGAAAAACCAAATGTGCCATTTGCGGGTGGGCTTTTTTACACTGACCGATAACGTCCGGCAGCTTGGCGATGTGGCGGCAATTTAGTACAAAAGTTTAATAGAAGTACTATCGCTCAACCTTGCACTTCTGCTTAATAGCAGCACTTCACCCGCCATATTGCCAAACTGCTTGTTACCTGCACACCCTTTTAAGATTGTTTATTGAATACTTTGCGGAACAACTAATTTTTATCAAGTTCAACCAATTTAATATTATTCGTACTTAATTTTTGAATTAACCATTTTTTGAGTTTTAAAGTATCTATTTCTTCTTTCTCTTGATGATGAAATAGCACTACTGTTTCAATCTTAGCACTATCAGAATTAGGAAATAGTAGAAATTTTCCAATTGATACGTTTTTAGCTTCAGGAAAAAGAATTCCTATCTCTTTGTAGGTTTCTGTATCATCGAACTTAAATTCTTTTATTTCATTCTGCAAATTGTTAATAATAATGTCCTTTTCGCTGAGTGCCTTGTTTTGAGTACCTAATTCGTTTAATATTTCTTTTTTCAAATCCTGCGTACCTTGTTTAATTATTAGTGAAGTATTGAAAATTTGATACTGATTTAAACGATGGTTCAATTGCTTTTCTTCCTCATTACTGAACCTTTTTGATAAAAAAGCCAGCTCTATTTTTTTAGGACTTGTATTATATTTTATTTCTTTGAAGATAATGGGATAACCATTAGCCGTAAATTCATTTTCAATAAATTTTGAAACATTATCATGAAACTGTTTTTCTTTCAGTAAGTTATAGGCTAAATAAAAACTAGGAACTATCATCAATACGAGAAGGAAAGAAATCCCGTATCTTATTTGTTTTTCAAATCTTATGTTCTTAAACTGAACCGGTGTGTATTTTAGATATCGAACAATAAAATAAGTGGCAATACATATGAAAAAACAATTAATACTGTATAAATAAAATGCACCAAAGAAATAGGAAAAATTACCCATTGCTAAACCATATCCAGCCGTACAGAGCGGTGGCATTAATGCAGTAGCAATCGCTACCCCTGGAATAGGATTTCCTTTTTCTACCCTTGTCAAAGCTATTACACCGACTAACCCACCAAAAAAAGCAATTAACACATCATAAATAGTTGGTGATGTTCTGGCTAACAATTCCGGTTGAGCGTCTTTGAATGGGCTGATAAAAAAATAAATAGCAGAAACCACTAAACTGACTATGGTTGCAATTAATAAATTTTTACCACATCTTTTAAGAAGTTCAAAATCAAATACAGCTAAGGCGAATCCGGCACCTACTATTGGTCCCATTAAAGGCGAAATAAGCATGGCGCCAATTACAACTGCTGTTGAATTAACATTTAAACCAACGGATGCGATAACTATCGCACATGCCAATATCCACAAGTTTGAACCCCTGAAAGAAATACTCTGCTTTATATTTTCTAAAACGGATTCTCTTTTTTCTTCGCCTTGATGCAGGCTGATGAAATCAAACATTTTATTACTCATCTTGTGAAATAGTATTGGTTAGCGTTATCTTTAAAAAAAAGTATCCTATCGTCCCGGCTATAAACGATGACATCAGAATAACTAATTTGGAATTATTTATGACTGTGTCATTGTCGAAAGCAAGCAAAGAAATGAAAATGGACATTGTAAATCCAATGCCTGCTAAAAGTCCTACACCAAAAATTGATTTCCAATTTAGGTCTGTCGGGAGTTTGCAAAGTCCCAATGAAACAGCTAAAAATGTCAAAAGGAAAATTCCCAATGGTTTACCTACAATTAGTCCCAGTGCAATACCTAAACTATTGTTTTCAGTCAAGGTTTGGGCTATGTCGCCACTAAAAACTATGGCTGTGTTTGCTAATGCGAAAATGGGTAAAATTATAAAAGCAACTGGTTTGTGTAAAAAGTGTTGCAAAATGTATGAAGTTGATTTTTCGCCTCCGTTGCCAAATGGAATTGCAGAAGCCAAAAGCACACCTGTAATTGTGGCGTGAACGCCTGAATGAAGCATAAAATACCACATTGCAACCCCACCAATTAAGTATGGAATTAAGTTTCTTACTTTCAGTCTGTTAAAAACCAAAAGCAAAGCAAAAATTCCTAATGCAATGAATAAGTTTGACCATAACAGCGTTTTGGTGTAGAAAATAGCAATGATGATGATTGCTCCCAAATCGTCAATAACAGCAAGTGCTGTTAAAAATACTTTTAGAGAAGTCGGCACTCTGTTGCCTAATAAAGATAAAATGCCCAAAGCAAAAGCAATGTCTGTCGCCATTGGAATACCTGCACCTGATTGTGTAGCAGTTCCATAGTTGAAAAGCAGGAAAAGTCCGGCTGGTACAAACATTCCACCAATTGCTCCAAAAATTGGCAGTAAAGCGTCTTTAAGTTTTGAAAGTTCGCCAATGTAAATTTCTCGTTCCAATTCTAAGCCAATGAGTAAAAAGAAAATTACCATTAGTCCGTCATTTACCCAATGTTCAATGCTGTGTCCTTGAAATTGTGTTTGCCAAAAATGGTGGTAGTCTGTCCCAAAAGTTGAGTTGGCAACTACCAAAGAAATAATAGTGCAAGCAATTAAAACAAGCCCGCCTGATTTTTCACTGTCAAAAAAGTCCTTAAATAATTTTGTTACTCTCATTTATTTTGTCTGTCTGTTGAATATTTGCAGGGTGTTTGTTAGGGTTGCAGGTAACGCTGCGCTTGACGAAGTTCTATGAAAAAAAAGAGAAGACAAAATGAGCGAAGCAAAATTTTGTATTCCGGTGTTTTTTTTCATAGAATCAAATTTCAGTCAAGCGTTTTGTTGGACGCAGTCCACAAAACCTGCGGT
>JAKQEZ010000639.1 GCA_029558435.1 Bacteroidota bacterium | reverse complement strand
ATAGCGTGAATTTGAAGTATTCCAAAAGCTAATCCATTATCCCCTATTGTGTCGGGATTGTTTTGGCTTTCCTTAATGCAGAGTTTAGCTACTATATCTTTGTAATTGATAGTATCTTCAATTATTGGCGTTTTTGGCTCTAAATTTTGCTCCTGCTGGTTGATTTCATCTTTAACCATATCTTTGCCTACTATCATGCCTAAATTAAGCCCTAAGACAAAAAAAGCTAAACTTCCAAATATAGGAAAGATTAAGCTGCGTTTTTTAAAGTTTCTCATTGGTTTTAGTTTTTCGTTAATATTCTTTATTTTGCTGTATTTGCGATATTTTGTGTTGATTTATATCGCTTAGAGGCAAGTTACCTGCCATTTTAGAGCGACAGACGTTCCGAACTTGCATTTGCTATTTCTGTGTTTAATTCAAAGCCGACAAAGTTTCTATTTAGGTTTTGACAAGCCTTGCCAGTTGAACCACTACCACCAAACAAATCAATTATCAAATCGCCTTCTTTTGAAAATCCGTTTATTAAATGTTCTATAAGTTCAACAGGTTTTTGAGCACCGTGTATTTTATTGGTGTCGTGTTTTACTTTTAAAACAGATGGTATGTGTGTAATTTCGCCAAACTTTTGAAATTCTGCACTACCTTGATTTGCGTAAAATATAAGTTCGTGTTGTTTTCTTATTGGTCTGCCCATTCCTATTTTGCCTTTATCCCAAACAATTAAACCTAAATTTAACCATTCGTAAAACACAGAATAAAGTATTGGATAAAATTTGTCATCACAGAAAAAGAAAACTCTGCCGTCAGGTTTTAACACTCTTTCAAGTTCCTTTTTTATTGCTTTAAAGTAAAATTCCTGCACCGATAAGTCGGCAAGGTTTTTAAACTTTTTTCTACCAAATGAAGTAATTACAGGTGTTGAATATGGTGGGTCTGTTATTACAACATCTACCGAACCATCAGCCAATTCTTTTATTCCTTCAAGACAATCTACGTTTTTAATTTCAATCATTATTTCTATTTTTAATTATACATTTTTAAGAACTACCGATAAAAAACGGCAGGTAACATCGGTTTTGTGCAAGTGGGGCTGATGTGCTAACATCAACAGCAGTAATTCTAATCGGCTTTATTGCTAAATTCAGCAGTCGTACTACTAAACCCCACCTGCACAAAGCCGTTTAACGTTAGCGGTCATGGCTAACAGACCGTTTCCAATCATAAGTTCCGACATGGCAAACTTTTACATTCGGTGTAAAAACAACAACCGCCAAAGGAAAGGGCAACCCATGTGGAGCATCCCCGAATTTTGGGCGACCTAACACA
>JAKQEZ010000621.1 GCA_029558435.1 Bacteroidota bacterium | reverse complement strand
CCGCCTAAAGACACTAAAAAAGACAGCAAAGTTGAAGCAACCACAACTCCTGCAACCGGAGAAAACAATGTAAAACCTGAGGATAAAACCAACAATGCACATTGCAAAAAAGACGACAAAACAAAAAAAGACGGTTGTTGCAGCAGTAAAAAGAAAAAAGAGAAAAAGAAAAAATCTTGTTGTACTTCTGAAAAGAAATAACATTCAAAGAGCATTATCAAAAAAGCCGTACAGCCATGTGCGGCTTTTTTTATTACAATCCCTCAAAGCACGTGTTTTGCTTGCGTACGATTCCGTATTTTTATAGCCCACGGTTTAAACCGTGGGCTATAATGTTTTACAATATTTATAAAATGGATTCATCCATTTTCATCTATAATTTTTATTTCGTCTTCGGTCAGGTGTGTAGTTATACCGCTTGCTGTTCACGAATACCATTGAAAATAGAAAACTTGTGAGTAATTACGTGACTGCCGTGTGGGAATTCATTAGTTCTGATTTTTCTTAAAGTTTTCTGCTTGTTCAAATATCTCCACATATACTTCGTCTCTCTCAACTGGTGGGTAGCCATACTCGTCAAGTAAGAGAATAAGCCCAACTTTTAGGGCTGATTTGATGTCGTCTCGTTTATTCCAGTCAGGGAATTTGGCTTGACCGTCAACAAGGTCTTTTACGGCTTTTGCCAGTTCAATCATTTTGTCGTCTGGATATTTGAAGTCGTATTTAATACAAAGCTCTTTCAGAATGTCGTAAAATGCTTTTTCCTGAAAGTCAATTCCCAATTCGTCACCTGCCGAAAATTCTTTGTGAACTTCCCAAATCAAGTCTGTCAAAGCGTTTGCCATTTCTTCATAGACTTCACTTCTCAAAATGTCGTTTGCATCTCGGTTGTTGTATCGTTCCACCAAGGCTTGCATTTTCTTTGAAAAGTCAATGCCTTTTACCTTGTTTACTTTTCTTATTTCTCCGATTACTTTAGCCAGTAGCTGCTGCAGTAATTTGATTTTGGTATTTGGCAATTTGATTTTCTCAATTTTCGCCAAATAGTCTTCATCAAAAATGTCTTGTTCGGTTTCTGCTTCGTCACCGAGTTTAAATATTTCTTCTACTCCGTCACTTTGCAAAGCTTCTTTAATCATTTCCCGAACCTTGGCGTTCATTTGTGCTGTGTCGGGTGCATTGCCTTTGGTGAGTTTGAAAACAATGGAACGAACTGCTAAATAAAAATGGGTGTAATCTCTTTCGGCTTGCGTTAATTGTTCGCTTCCTGCACAGATATCATAAGCGGCTTTCAGTCGCTTCACCAAGCCCATAAATCGGGTTTCAAATTCTTTGGATTGTTGCACAAACTCCGCAGCTAAATTCAAGGTGTTTAATTGCTGAATAGCTGTGCCTTTGAAATACTTTGAACTGTCAAACGTATGAAACAGTTTAGCCAAAAGGTCTAAATGATTTCTTACAATGATGATGGATTCTGCAATGTCTTCAAAGTTGTCTTTGTCGCCTTCGCTGTATTGCTTCAAGGCCAAATTCATTTGGTTTTTGATGCCAATGTAATCCACTACCAAACCTTTATTTTTTCCTTCAAACTTTCGGTTTACTCTTGAAATGGTCTGAATTAAATTATGTCGTTGTATTGGTTTGTCAATGTAAATGCTATCTAAGAACGGAACATCAAAACCAGTCAGCCACATATCTACAACAATTGCAATTTTGAAATTCGATTTTTCGTTTTTGAATTGTCGGTCAAGTTCTTTGCGTTGTTCTTTCGTGCCAAGCAAATCATACATTTCTTTCGGGTCGTCTTGCCCTCTGGTGGCAATGAGTTTGATTCGTTCAATGGGTTTCAGTTCACGTTTGTCTTTGTCTGTAAGAACTGCACCTTCTTCGGCTGCTCGTATTTCGTTCCATTCAGGTCTTAACTCCAAAATGTTTTTATACAATTCATATGCAATTTCACGAGTGCTGCACACAAACATTGCTTTGCCTTTTACAGTTGCTCCTTCTGAAATTCTGTTTTCATAATGATTTACAAAATCTGCGGCAACGGCTTTTAAACGGTCAGGGTCGCCAATGATGGCATACATCTGTGCCATTTCTTTTTTGCTTTGTTCAATCTGATTTTCGTTGCTTCCTATCTCTGCACACTTGGCATAGTATTCTTCAATCTCTTTGAGTTTAGAATTATTCAACAATACTTTTGCTGCTCTGCCTTCATACACAATCCGAACGGTGATTTCATCTTTCACCGATTCTGTCATTGTGTAGGCATCAACCACTTTTCCAAACACATCAAGCGTTGCATCTATGGGCGTTCCTGTGAATCCTACAAATGTGGCATTGGGTAAAGAATCGTGTAAATACTTTGCGAAACCAAAGGTTTTGGTTACGCCTTTTTCGGTCACTTTTACTTTTTGGTCAAGGTTTACTTGGCTTCTATGTGCTTCGTCCGAAATACAAATGACATTGGTTCTGTCCGTGAGCAGTTCGGTATCTTCTGTAAACTTGTGAATGGTTGTTAAGAAAACGCCTCCGCTTTGTCTGCCTTGAATTAATTCTCTTAAATGTGCTCTGCTTTCAACGCTTACA
>JAKQEZ010000584.1 GCA_029558435.1 Bacteroidota bacterium | reverse complement strand
GCAGCCCATAACAGCGGTTTGGCACAAGCGGGGGTTTAGTGCTTCGTATGACAGTTTTTCGTAAATTTGAGCTTTCGGCTTCGTAGCAAGTTTTGTGGTAAAAATCCCCGCCTGCGCCAAGCCGCAAACCGTTAGCGGTCAGCATAAACCAACGTTCGTCCAAAAATTCAACTTTGAAAACAGAACGACACGTTTTGACGTAGCGACTGATTAACTTTGACGAAAAATTAAATTATGACAGAAACAGTTTTTGAAATTTTAGCCGAAGGCGGAAGTTTGACAATCGAGCGAAAAAGAAGCCGAAACGGAGAAAAATTCATTTATCATCACAGCGAAATGGATTTAACAGACGAAGGACTTGGAGTAAACGAAAAAGGAGAATACAAAACTTTTGAGCAACCATTCCAACTTATTAACTCAAAATATCCTTGGTTCAAACTGCATTTAAAGACAGTTCACGAAGATTACAGAAATTATGTAATTGACGAACTCATAAAATCTTTGATGTATCAAGGTTTAACACCTGATGAACTTCGTTATTCGCAAAAAGATTTAGAAAAAACACTAAACATAAAACTTGAATTTGGGTTTCAACCTTTGAAAAGTGGTTTGCAAAACATCAAAGTGCGAAATTTAATAGAACTTACTGAATACGATTATCAAGAATTTACCGACCAACACGCACAAGAAATCGGACAGAAATTCAAACTCAAAGGAAAATACAAAATGTGGACTGATGAACAAACATTTTATCCCGAAAATATGGAAATAATAAATACATCAAATGAGTTTGAAACAATTGGAAAACTTGAAGTGAGTGGAAATACAATCATTATCAAAAACGAATTTGGACAAATCGAATACGCTTTTTCGTCAGACAAATTTTTTGTTTCTACGACACCTATTTTAAGTAAATCGAAAGGTTGGTTTTACAAATCCGTATAAAAAATGAAAGAGGATATTTTAGAACAATTAGTTGATGGATATTTTTTGAGAAAACCAGCAACTTTTACTAAACATAACGTAAAATTCAAGCCTCAAAAAGAGGATATTGCACATTTTGATGTTAGAACAAAAAGCAAGTTTACAGTTTCTTCTGATATTGATGTTTTGGCTGTTCACCTAAACGAAAACGCTGAAAACAAAGTGTCTGTTATAAGTTGTAAATCTTGGCAAGACGGGTTTGATATTGACTTTTTCTACAATCATTTAATTGACGAAGAAAAACGGAAAGTTCGTGTTGGAACAAGCGATGCTTGGAAAAAATTCAGAGAATTAGTTGAACCAACTTGGGCGAAAGCATTTAGAGAAAAAATTTATGCAGAAACTAACTCGTTCGATTTTACATATTACATAGCTATTACAAAAATAAAGCGGAATAAAGGAAACAAAATTGAGGACTTTAAAAATTGTCAGTTGTTTTTAGACAATCTATCTGACAACGGAAAACATAACGTAAAAATTGAGTTCCTGACATTAGAAACAATGTTATCAGAAATACTAAACGAAGAAAAAAACACAACCATAGAAGCTACGGAAATAGGTAGATTTCTCCAACTTGTTAAAGCGGCAGGATTAAAACTTGAAAAATAATGCCGAACCGCTAACAAGGGTTTTGCAAGAGAGCGGGTTAAGTGCTTCGATTGAAACTTTTTCGTACATTTGAACATTCGTGCTTCGTATCAAAGGTAGTGCTAAAAATCCGCTCCCTCGCAAAGCCCCGAGACGTTGTGTGCAACCCTAAAAGACAACACGACCGACAGAAAACGAACAGAAAAATGAAAGACAAAATGCCAACGCTTCAGCAAAATCAAAAGAGCTGCATCCCCACGCTCAAAGCCAACGCAATGCAGCACATTTGCTTTTGCCCCAACGCACCGTCCGACATTAGTCACGGTTTGACAACAATAACAGGCATTTAAAAATTAACTTTGCCGATTAAAAATTTAGAATAACAGACAACAAATGAGCGAAAATTTAGAATTAGAAAAAACCCTTTGGCAAGCAGCCGACAAACTACGCAACAATATGGATGCGGCTGAATACAAACACGTTGTTTTGGGTTTGATATTCTTAAAATATATTTCAGATGCTTTTGATGAATTGTATCAAAAATTAGAAGCAACCAAACACGAAACAGGAGCCGACCCAGAAGACAAGGACGAATACACAGCCGAAAGAGTTTTTTATGTGCCACCGCAAGCTCGTTGGAAATGGCTGCAAGGCAGAGCAAAGCTGCCGACAATCGGGAAAGACATTGACGAAGCAATGGACAGCATTGAAAGAGACAATGCTTCTTTGAAAGGTGTTTTGCCAAAAGACTATGCCCGACCTGCACTCGACAAGCAAAGACTTGGCGAACTAATCGACCTGATTGGCTCAATTACGTTGAGCAAAGGTGGAAACGGAAAAGGCAAAGACGTTTTAGGCTTTGTGTTTGAATATTTCTTGGGACAGTTTGCAGATGCCGAAGGCAAAAAAGGCGGACAGTTTTATACACCGCAAAGCATTGTGAAAATCTTGGTGGATATGCTCGCCCCCGAACCTGAAAAACGAGTGTATGACGGCTGTTGTGGTAGCGGAGGAATGTTTGTGCAAAGCGAAAAGTTCATTGAAATGCACGAACACCGAAAAGGTAAAATTTCCATTTTCGGACAGGAAAGCAACCCAACCACTTACAAGTTGGCAAAAATGAATTTGGCTATTCGTGGGATTGATGCCAAAATTGAATTGGGTGATACCTTGATGAACGACAAATTCCCAGAATTAAAAGTGGATTACATCATAGCCAATCCACCGTTTAACGTAAGTGATTATAACATCAACAAAGCCGAAACCCACAAATGGAAATTTGGCATACCGCCAACAGGGAATGCCAACTACGCTTGGTTGCAACACTTTGTGAGCAAACTTGCCCCTTTTGGCACATCAGGAATTGTTTTGGCAAACGGCAGTATGAGTTCTGAAATAGCCACCGAAGGCGATATCAGAAAAGCAATGATTGAAGCCGACTTGGTGGACTGTATGGTTTCTTTGCCTTC
>JAKQEZ010000573.1 GCA_029558435.1 Bacteroidota bacterium | reverse complement strand
CTCAGAAACAACTAACTGAAATACAGTGTTTAATAAATAAAAGACCTCGCAAAAAGCTAAATTACAAATCACCTAAAGATATATTTTATAACTTTATAAACAGAAATTATGGGAGTGTCGCATTTGAAACTTGAATCTGCCATTCAAGTTTTAAAGTATAAATTCTTGACTATTTTGTTTCAAACTTCTTTTTATACCTTAAAATTGGTTTTTCCATCAATTCATACGATAGTATAGCCAACAATACGGCTAAACTAATATTTTGAGGAAATTTTTGGAACCAAATCTCGCTTCCTCCACCTGTACTCAAGAAAAAACCTTGATAAATATAAATACCATAAGAAATAGTACCAACATAAACCAACGGCTTCCACTCCAAAATTTGCATCCATTTTTTTTGTTGATTGTGAACAAGGTACAATAACAACAAGGCTACTGCAATGGCACGAAATAAAAACCCTATTTTCACTAATTCTGATGGCACATACAACGTAAAAGCAAAGCACAATGCCATTATAACTGGTAGCCATTTACTTGAACAAATTTCCAACGTCAATTGAGGTTGGGTGTGATGAACGATAGCTGCCAAACATCCAATTAATATGGGGGTACTTGCTGGAATGAACCACCGTTCAGTAAAATAATTTTGAGAAAGTAAACTGTTGGCAAACCAAAAGGTTAGAAAACCGCTGATGACAACCATACTATAGACAATCCATTTTATAGAAGTCATTTTTTTGAAAACTGTCAAAACAAATGGCCAAAGGATATAAAATTGTTCTTCCACTCCAAGCGACCAAAGATGTCCCATTTCAGGGAAATAAAGTGATTTGGGTACAAAGTTATAAACGTAAAATATTCCATATCCTACACTCAACACAGCGTCTTGCATCAAACCATTCCAATAAGCAATACCCATGAGTATAAAAAACAAAATAAGAGGTGGAAACAAGCGTAAAAAACGGCGTATGTAAAATTTCTTCAGACTGATAAAACCAAATTTATCTTTTTCGTGCAAGAGAATTTTGGTAATTAAAAATCCACTTAATACAAAAAACATCAACACCCCAAATTCTCCCGACATCATAGGCCAAACACGTATCATCACAAAATCGGTATTGGGAATCCATTCCGATAAATCGAGGTGCGTTAATACTACCAACAAAACCGAAAAAGCACGAATGGCATTAAAACCTTTGATATATGTCATTGTCAATCTTTGCTATAAATGTATAAAAAAAGCCCCTTGATAGGAGCTTTAAATTGTTTTCTATTTCAAAAAATCAAGAACCTGATTTTCTTTGAACCGTTGTTTTTGGTTTTGCAGCGGCAGTTTTTGGTTTTGGAGTAGCTTTTGCTGCTACTGGTTTTTTAGCTGCTGGAGCTGCTTTTTTCTCTTTCTTTTCAGCTGGAGCTTCTGCTTTTTTAGCTGTTGCTTCTTCTGATACTTCTTCTTCCAACACTAAATTCCCTGATTTGTGCAACAAATTATACCATTGAAATAATTTTTTCAAATCAGAAACATATACACGCTCTTGGTCGTATTCTGGAAGAATTTCCAAGAAATATGCTTGCAATTTTTTAGCATCTTCTTTGTGTGAAATAGTTGCGCCACCATTTTCTTTTTTATAGATGTCAGCATAAATTTCTTTCAACGGTTTTTCTTCGTTGTACGTATAAATGCTAATATCTTCTAATGCAGAAATTCGGTCTGTTGCATACGCAGGAATTTTTTTATTGTCTTCCAACGATTCAACAATTACACTATTTTTTGCTTGAGCAACTACTTTATACAATCCTGGCTTACCAGAGATAGAAATAATGCTTGTTAACTTAATCATATTCTTATTTTAAACTTTTATAAATTCGTATCAGTAAAACGGTTGATTACAGCCTCTGTAACACCAGTGCTTGAGAAGCCTCCATCGTGGAATAAATTCTGCATGGTCACATAACGTGTTAAATCCGAGAACATTGCAATACAATAATTAGCACAATCGTCTGCTTTTGCATTTCCAAGTGGCGACATTAATTCTGAGTAATTAATAAACTCATTGAAGCCTTTTACTCCACTTCCTGCAGTTGTCATTGTTGGCGATTGAGAAATGGTGTTAACACGCACTTTTTTAGCTTGTCCGTAATGGTATCCAAAATTACGTGCAATTGACTCCAAATATGCTTTATTGTCTGCCATGTCGTTGTAATCAGGGAAAATACGTTGTGCTGCAATGTAAGTCAACGCTAAAATTGAACCCCATTCGTTCATTGCATCCAACTTCATGGCTGTTTGCAATACTTTATGAAAAGACAATGCCGAAACATCAAATCCTTTCATTGTAAAGTCGTAATTTTCACTTGTATAATGATTCCCTTTACGTACGTTAACCGACATACCAATAGAATGCAAGATGAAATCTAATTTTCCACCTAAAATTTCCATTGACTCTGCGATTAATTTTTCCAAATCTTCAACAGAAGTGGCATCCGCTGGTATAATTTTGCTATTTGTTTTTTCGGCCAATTCATTGATTTCACCCATACGCATCGCAATAGGTGCGTTTGTTAAAACGAATGTAGCACCTTGTTCGTGTGCACGTTCAGCAACTTTCCAAGCAATTGATTGATTGTTCAATGCTCCAAAGATGATTCCTCTTTTTCCTTTTAATAAATTATTTGACATATTAAATGCTTTGTGACAAAGTTACAAGAATGATTGAATAAACGAGTAGAAAATATCAAAGAGTTTTTTACATTCTACTTTTAATAACAAAAAAAGAGGCTAATTTTCGTTAGCCTCTTTGGTTTTTACTATTCCGTTTTTAGGAATACATACTGATAAGGTTTATATTTCTCTGTATTGTTTCTGTCTTTTACATATTCTGGTCCTTGAACCACTGCTTTTGAAATAACAATGGTAACTTTACCTTTTGTTGCTTCGTTTTTATCAAAATAATCCAACAAATCGTATTTCATGTTTTCAGCACGTAATTTTGCTAACTCTTCATTTGAATCAAATGTTTTAGTAGGTACATAAGATGCTGATGACTCAATAACAATGGTAACTTTTTCTCTACCATCTGCTAGCTGAGTATCAATTGCTTTAACAAAATCTTTTAGCTCACCTTTCTTAACAGTTAATTTGTTTTTATTATAATCAAAATAGTGTTTTAACTCTATATTGGTGTAATCTTTTACAACCACATCTGGAATAGTATCTGGGAAGATAACCTCACGTTTTTCAACATCGATTCTTAAAACTTTGTGTACTTCACGGTATTCGGTTGTACATTCAGTTTTAAAGGTTTCTTTCCCCATTTCTTTTTTGTCCGTTGCATCATAATAAGTCAATGTGTATGTTTTACATGGTTGCAATCCTGTCATAAAACGTCCGTCTCTTTTACGAGTGTACAACACATGTTTCATAGCGCCATCTTCACAATCTAAACATGCAACCTCAGCCATAAACACTAAGTTTTCTGGTAACAATGAACCATCCGCAGTTACCACTTCTCCTTTAAGAACTGTGTGTCCTTTAACGCCTAAGAAATCGTTTTTAATTTCATAAATATCTTTCTCACCTTTACCATCCGCACGATACGAAGTGATATAACCTGTTAAACCATCCACTGTTGTGGTGTAAAACAAATCATCGTTGGTAGTGTTAAATGGATATCCTATATTTCTTGCAACTCCCCAAGTTCCATCTTCTCCTTTTTCAGAAATCAAAATATCAAATCCCCCCATTGAACGCGCATCGTTTGTTCCAAAATACAATTGCTTATTATTTACTGAGATAAACGGTGCATCATCGTCTTTTGGTCCATTAATATTAGGTCCCATATTCACAGGGTCTGTCCACTTTCCATCCTCAGTTTTCTTACAATAATACAAATCCAATCCGCCTAAACCGCCTGGTCTGTCTGAAGCAAAAATCATCAATTGACCGTCTGGTGAAACTGTGATATGAGTTTCCCAACTTTCTGTGTTTATATTTTTATCTTTTAATAGTTGTATTTCATCAAACTTATTCAATTTCAAGTCAGAAAAATAAATATCACCATTCCCAGTTGAATCTTCGTATAAATAAATTCTTCGTTCATCTGTGCTCACACTCACAGATGCTTCGTTTCTAATAGGCGTACAAAAATCCAAACGCTCTGGAGTTGTCCAAGTAGAATCCAATTCCAAATAACTTACATAAACGTCTTCTTTATACTGACTAATTTTAGGGTCAATGTATTTATCCGATTCCCCTTTCTCCCACGGTCTTCTTGATGTAAAATAAATTGAGGTTCCGTCAAAAGAAACAACTGAACTATAATCAGGGTATTTGGAGTTGATTTTATCTCCTAAATTTTTAATTGTACAATTTACTGGAGATAAAAACAATTGCTCTGCAACAGTAATTTGCTGTAATTTTAACTGTGCAACTTCAATCAATTCTGATTTTTTACGGGTATTGTCTAAGAACTTTTGGTAGTTTTCTTTCGCTGCAACAAAATTATTATCATAATGATAGCACGAAGCTAAATGGTAATATGCATCAGATGGAGCGCCGGTCTCTTTTGGAGAATACATATCGTAATTCGGGCTAATTTTTGTAACAGCCACTTCCAAATACTTTTGCGCATCTTTATAATCCCTGCGATTTTCTAAACAGAAAAAACCTTTACGGTAATTATAATTGGCGCTTGTTGGCTTTTTCTCTAACAATTTTTCCACCAATACCTCTGCATATTGCAAATACCCTTCTTGTGTCAACATGGAACAAGTATTCACCAATTCAGGTTCCGATGCTCTATTTGCAATATCTTTAACACCTTCTAAAGTCCATGGAGATTTCTGTGAAAATGAAAAGTGAGTTAGTATTAAAATCGTAACAGCTAGTAATTTTTTCATAATAATTAAATTAGATTTTTCTTTTTTAACGTAACTATTTAAAAAAGGTTTCATTATTATTTAAAACACAATAATTTAACGAAAATAAAAGTAGAAATTTATTTTAAATATAAGTGTATATTTATCAACTAATTTTACAAAAAAAAACAATAACAATGCATAATCTAACAAAAAAACTCAAAACCACACATTTCTTAACACTACTAATTACCCTTATTTTTAGCCCGAAAATTGAAGTTACAGCACAAAAGACCATTTCAGAAAAAAATAGCACCTGTTTTGACCTCCCCAAAAAAATACACGAAACATCGGGGTTAATTTTTTGGAATAATTTAGTGTGGACCCACAACGATGATAGTGACAATACCATTTATGGCATCAATCCAACAACTGGAAAAATTGATTCAACCATTACCATTCCTCAACTCAACGTGGTAGATTGGGAAGAATTACAACACGATGACCACTATTTTTATTTGGGCGATTTTGGGAATAATTATCAAGGTAACCGAACCAATTTGAGAATTTTTAAAGTCAATAAATCTACATTGCAACTGGATACAATTAATTTTAGCTATCCCGAACAACACGATTACTATATCCAAAAACCCGATAAAACCAGCTTTGATTGCGAAGCTTTTTTAGTAAGCGATTCGTGCATTTATTTGTTTACAAAAAACTGGAAGTTCAAAAACACGACGCTTTATAAAATTCCCAACAGATCAGGTGCTTATGCTGCTGAAAAAATCAATTGCTTCAACTCCAAAGGCTTGATTACGGGAGCAACTTTTCATCCATCCAACAAATTAGTAGCTTTAATGGGTTATACCAAAACATTAAAATCGTTCATCTATCTCTTATACAACTTTGATGGAGATGACTTTTTGAATGGCAAACGCCACCGTTTAACCATAAAAAAACGCTTCCTACAAACAGAAAGCGTTTCCTTTATTTCTAGTACGCAATTAGCTTTTACCAACGAGCGTTTTCATTATGCATTTATCAAACGCAAACAACAATTACGCATCTTTGATCTTGCTCCAATTTTTCAGCACTTAGCTATACCAATTGATTGAGTGCAATTTCAAATGCTTTTTTAGCAATTCCTGTTGTTTGTGGGTGAACAGCATGCACTTTTTTCAACGCATTGCCTATTGTAGCACTCACATCTTCAAAAATTGCCGTGTCGGTCATTGCATCAATATCACTCGACATTAAATAGGCAAACACGCGCGCCATTCCACAGTTGGAAATAAAATCTGGAACTACCGCAATTTTATTATCGGTATAATCGGCAATTGGTCCAAAGAAAATTTCTTTATCTGCAAAAGGAACGTTGGCTCCAGCTGCAATTAATCCCAAACCATTTGCAACCATGCGCTCCACTTGATCTTGTTGCACAATGCGCGATGCTGCACACGGTAAAAAGGCATCTGCTGCCACATCCCAAATTTTTGCGTTCACTTCTTCGTAAGAGAGCATTTTTGGATGCGCCAATTCATTGCCATTTTTGGTTAAATACAAATGTTTCACTTCTTCAAAAGTAAATCCTTCTTCTTTAATCAAACCACCTACTCTATCAATAATTCCGACAATTTTAGCTCCCTGTTGTGCCAAGAAAAAACCTGCTGCAGAGGCAACATTTCCCCAACCTTGAACAATGATTTTTTTGTCTTTTACACTTCCTCCCCAAATTTCATAATAATGTTTCACCGATTCTGCTACGCCATACCCCGTAATCATATCCGAAACGTTGTATTTTTTACTCAAATCTGGCGAATAATTAGCATCCGTCACGGTCATCGTTACACCTTCTGACAATTGTTGAATACGTTTTGTTTTTTGGGCATCCGATGGTGAAAAATGGCCTGTAAAAACACCTTCTTGCGGATGCAACACACCCACTTCTTTACACATCGGGATGACTTCGTGTACCTCGTCCACGTTCATATCACCACCTGTACCGTAATAAGTTTTCAATAACGGTGAAACGGCTTTGTACCAACGGCGCAACACATCCTTTTTGCGTGGATCTTTAGGGTCAAAATTAATTCCCGATTTAGCGCCACCAATGGCAGGGCCAGCAACTGTGAATTTCACCTCCATTGTTTTTGCCAACGATTCCACTTCGCGTTTATCCAAACCTACGCGCATACGTGTTCCGCCACCTGCTGCTCCCCCTCTCAACGAGTTAATCACTACCCATCCTTTTGCATCGGTTTCAGAATCACACCATTCAAAAACTATTTCTGGCTGTTTATTTTCAAATTTTTCTAATAGATCTTTCATTCTGTAAATTTTCAAAACAGCTAAACTAACAATTTTAGACCGAACAAGCAATCTTGTTGTGAAATATTCACAGAATTTGGCAGTATTTTCACAAATAAAGACGTTCTGTTCATTTTAAGAAATTTTGGGAAGTAGCTATTTAGTTAATCGTTAATTTTGAGTAGAATATAAACCTATAATTATGAAAAACATCCTTCTTGCTAGCGCCATTGTATTGGCAAGTTTTCAACTAAAAGCACAGCAAACAAGCCTAAGTAATCCTGTTATTCCTGAAAGAAAAATACATACATTTTATGTAGAAGCTTTTGGACAATCGCTTTATTATTCTTTTAACTACGATCGTTTGTTGTTTACCAAAAAACGTTTTCCGGGCACCTTTTCTGTCGGGTTGAGTGTTTTGCCCACTCCCGATTACACCCAAATTTCTGTGCCGTTTTCGTTTAATGGATTGATTGGAAAAGGCAGTCACCACCTTGAACTTGGAATTGGTGTTACTCCAATGTATTTTAGAGAACGCATGAAAAGTATTATTGGCAATAGTGAGGCAAAACAAATGTTTGCAAATGATTTCTTTTTTTACTTAACTCCTAAAATTGGCTACCGTTATCAAAATCCAAAAGGAGGTTTCTTTGCCAAAGCAACGTTAACTCCGCCAATTGGAATTTTTAGTCATTGGGGAGGAAGTTTTGAACGCAATACCAGCCCAACTTATCCTGGACATAATTCTTTTTTTAGAACTCCTGTTTTTGATTCCAATATCATTTATCCATGGGCTGGTATTAGTATTGGATGGACTTTTAAAAAATAATCTACTTTTTAAGGTCTAAAAAACATGTTTTGCCATCCAATTTAGTAATTTTGAATACAATTTCAAAGTATGAATACGTTTGGTCGTTTATTTAGAATTCACATTTTTGGCGAGTCGCACGGTGAATCGGTGGGTGTAATAATTGATGGTTGTCCGGCCGGACTTGCAATCAACCACCAAGCGCTTTCAACCGATTTGGACCGTAGGAAAGGTGGAAAAAAAGGCACTACTCCTCGTCAAGAAGCAGACACACCTCTATTTAAAAGTGGAATTTTTAACGGCACAACAACTGGTGCTCCCATCACTATTTTATTTGAAAACAACAATACGCGTTCAGAAGACTATGAAAAACAACGGGCCATTCCACGACCTGGGCATGCGGATTTTGTAGCCCATCAAAAATATGGAGGTTTTGAAGATTATAGAGGAGGCGGACATTTTAGTGCGCGGTTAACAACTGGGATTGTTGCTGCTGGAGCAATTGCCAAACAATTACTCAAAGACGTTTCCATTGAAGCTACAATTACAGAGATTGCGGGTGAAAAAGATGTGGAAAAAGGATTGGAAAAAGCCATAGCCCAAAAAGATACCGTTGGGGGTATTATTGAATGTTGCGTAAAAAACTTACCCATAGGATTGGGCGAGCCTTTTTTTGATTCGGTAGAATCGCAATTGGCACACGCACTTTTTGCCATTCCAGCAGTAAAAGGTGTTGAATTTGGAAATGGTTTTGAAGCAGCACGTTTATTTGGTTCTCAAAACAACGATACCATCATCAACGAACAAGGAAAAACAGCTACCAATAATGCAGGTGGAATCAACGGTGGCATCACCAACGGCAATGATTTGGTGTTTAGAATTGCTATAAAACCAGCTTCGTCAACGCCAAAAGAACAAGAAAGTTGGAACTGGGAAACTCAACAAATGGAACAATTTTCGGTTAAAGGTCGCCATGATTTATGCGTTGCCTTGCGTGCCCCTGTTATTGTAGAGGCAATGACGGCAATTGTGTTGTGCGATTTTTTACTTTTAGAACAAAAAATTGGCAAAGTGCTATGAAAAACAGTGTGTTTGCGCTACTTTTGCTAGCGTTATTTTCAACGTGTACAGCACAAACTAATTCAACAAAAAAAACACAACCCATGACAACAACAAATGTAGATACAGCAACGCTTGGTGCAGGATGTTTTTGGTGCATTGAAGCTTGTTTTAAAGATGTAAAAGGTATTCTTTCAGTAACGCCTGGCTATGCTGGTGGTCATTTAAAAAACCCAACCTACAAACAAGTATGCGAGGGCAACACCGGCCATGCAGAAGTTGCTCAAATTGTGTTTGACACTACCTTATTGAGTTACGACAACTTACTAGAAATGTTTTGGTTTGTGCACGATCCAACACAAGTTAACCGTCAAGGAAACGACATTGGCACACAATACCGTTCGGTGATTTTCTACCATTCAGAAGCACAAAAAGAAATAGCAGCCTCCTACATCCAAAAACTTACTGATGAAAAAGTTTGGGATTTGCCTATTGCTACGCAGTTATTGCCTATAGACGTGTTTTATCCAGCAGAAGATTACCATAAAAACTACTTTGAATTAAATCCGCAAAATCAATATTGCCAAAGCGTAGTTCGACCAAAAGTTGAGAAATTTAAAAAAGTTTTTCAAAAATAAAGCAATATGAATCAATAGTGAAAATCTGAATGACAATCAGTTAAATATTTGATTCAAAAATTAAAGCAACATTTTAATTTATACAACAAAAAAATGGCGTTACATTGCTGCAACGCCATTTCTAACATTTAAAAATATATTTAAGCTAAAACTGCTTTCACTTTATCTGCTGCTTCTTGCAACAATACTGCTGAATGAACATTCAATCCTGATTCATCAATCAATTTTTTAGCTTCTTCAGCATTTGTTCCTTGCAAACGAACAATGATTGGAACTGGAATATTCCCCATGTTTTTGTAAGCATCAACAACACCTTGCGCTACTCTATCGCAACGAACAATACCACCAAAGATGTTAATCAAAATTGCTTTTACGTTTGGATCTTTCAAAATGATGTGGAATGCTTTTTCAACACGCTCAGCGTTGGCAGTACCTCCTACGTCCAAGAAGTTTGCAGGGTTACCACCAGACAATTTAATAATATCCATAGTTGCCATTGCCAAACCAGCTCCGTTTACCATACACCCTACGTTTCCGTCCAATTTCACGAAGTTCAAACCAGCTTCACCTGCTTCAACTTCTGTTGGATCTTCTTCTGTAAGGTCTCTCATTGCTGCATATTCTGGGTGACGGTACAATGCGTTTCCATCCAAAGTAACTTTTGCGTCAACAGCAATCACTTTGTTGTCTGAAGTTTTTAACACAGGGTTAATTTCAAACATAGATGCATCAATACCTACATAAGCATTGTAAAGAGCAGTAACAAATTTCACCATTTCTTTAAATGCTTGTCCGCTAACTCCTAAGTTAAATGCAATTTTTCTTGCTTGAAAACCTTGAAGTCCAACACGTGGATCAATTACTTCTTTAAAGATTTTTTCTGGTGTATGTTCAGCAACTGCCTCAATGTCCATCCCTCCTTCTGTAGAGTAAACAATGGTATTTCTACCTTTTTCTCTGTCCAAAAGAACTGACATGTAAAACTCTTCTGTTTGTGCTTCTCCTGGATAGTAAACGTCTTGTGCAATCATCACTTTGTTTACTTTCTTCGCTTTACCGTTGGTTTGAGCCGTCATCAAGTGACCTCCCAAAATACCTTTTACTTTTTCTTCAACTTCTCCAAGTCCTTTTGCTAAAACAACCCCGTTTGAGTCTGTTTCTTGGATTTTTCCTTTACCACGACCACCTGCATGGATTTGAGCTTTCACTACGTACCAACCTGTACCTGTTTGCTCTGTTAATTTTTTTGCTGCTTCTAAAGCATCTTCAACTTTGTCGATAACAATACCTTCTTGGATAGCTACTCCATAGCTCTTAAGTATTGATTTCCCTTGATATTCGTGTAAATTCATGCGGAATTATGTTTTTTATTCTTTTTTTATTGCGTTGTAAAAGTAGTATTTTATTATGAAAAGTCAAATAAGAAACTACTTTTTGTTATTTATCGTTCAATTAAACTTATGCTTGTGATTTTACCCAGCTACTTTCAACGTTGCGCGATTGGAATTCTTTTTGGTGTTGTTTCAAAACATCGTTCCAAATTTGATCTATTCCATGTTTCAACGCTTCTTTTTCGTTTTCCATTGCTGTATTCACCACTTGAGGGTCTGAAAAATATTTTTTCACAAAATTGGTATCAAAGTCACCACTTCTAAATGCTTCGTGCTTCAATACAAACTTTCCAAAATCCAACGACGTTTTTACACCCGAAATTTGGTATTCGTCAATTGCTTTAATTGCTCTTGAAATAGCCGATTTTCTATCCTTGCCCCAAACACACAATTTGGCAATCATTGGATCGTAAAAAATTGGAATATCCATGCCTTCCACAAAAGCATCGTCAACACGCACCGCACGTCCACCTGGAACACGATAACGTTTCAACTTACCAATATCTGGAGTAAATCCGTTTAACGTATCTTCAGCATACACACGCACTTCAATAGCATGGCCGTTTATTTTCAATTCCTCTTGTTTAAGTGGCAACTCCTCTCCTCTTGCAACACGCACTTGCCATTCCACCAAATCCAAACCAGTAATTTCTTCGGTTACAGGATGCTCAACTTGCAAACGAGTGTTCATCTCCAAGAAAAAGAAATCCATGTTTCCATCCAACATAAATTCTACCGTTCCTGCTCCTTCATAATTACAAGCCTTGCACACTGCAACTGCTGCTTCACCCATTTTTTTACGCAATTCTGGAGTCAACACAGCACTTGGCGCTTCTTCAATTACTTTTTGATAACGACGTTGAACCGAACACTCACGCTCAAACAAATATACGGCATTACCATGACGATCGGCAAACACTTGAATTTCAATGTGACGAGGCTTGGTTACAAACTTTTCAATAAACACGGCATCGTTTCCAAATGAATTGCGTGCCTCACTTTGGGCCAAACGCATTTGCTCACGAAAATCTTCGCTTTTTTCAACCAAACGCATCCCTTTTCCACCTCCTCCGGCAGATGCTTTAATTAATATTGGGTAACCAATTTCATCGGCAATTTGAATGGCTTTTTCTACATCCGTAATGGCTTCATCAACACCAGGAACAAGTGGAACGCCATAACCTTTTACAGCTTGTTTGGCACTCAATTTATCGCCCATCACCTCCATCGATTCGGGTGAAGGACCAATTAACGTAATTCCATTTTGCTTCAATTTACGAGCAAATTCAGCGTTTTCTGATAAAAATCCATAACCCGGATGAATTCCATCCACTCCCAATTGTTTGCAATAATCAATGATCAAATCCATTTTCAAATAGCTTTCTGCAGCTGGACTTCCTCCCAAATAAACTGCTTCGTCAGCTTCTATTACGTGTGGCGCATTTTTATCCGCATCCGAATAAACCGCAACACTCTTGATGTCCATAGATTTTAATGTACGAATAACTCTTCTTGCAATCTCTCCTCTATTGGCAATTAATACTTTTTTCATGGATTTTTCTAGTTTGATACGCTTGCGAAATTAATATTTTCAATTTAATTTTAACGTTATTTAATGACTATTTCACATCAAAAACTAGTTTTTCAAATATATTTGTAAATTACACAAAATTTTAACTGCAAAATGACACGAAAAAAAGCGCCAATTGATAAAGTAGTTGCACCCATTCAAAAATTCATTCAACAAGAAAAATCAGGAGGTTTAGTTCTCGGACTAAGTGTAATCATCGCTCTTTTCTTAGCTAATTCACCGTGGTCGCAGCATTATTTTGAATTGTTAGAATACAAATTTGGCTTTTATTTTAACGGAAAAACTTATTTAGAACACGATGTATTGCATTGGATCAACGACGGTTTAATGTCTATCTTCTTTTTTGTAGTTGGTTTAGAACTGAAACGCGAATTTGTTGCTGGCGAGTTGGCTAATCCACGCAAAGCTTTGCTTCCCATCATTGCTGCAATTGGCGGAATGATAGTGCCTGCCATTATTTATCTTGCATTCAATCCTGTTGGCGAAGTGCACAGCGGTTGGGGAATTCCGATGGCTACAGATATTGCTTTTGCCTTGGGAGTACTTTATTTATTAGGCGATAAAATTCCCATGCCTCTAAAAGTGTTTTTAACCGCTCTGGCTATTGTTGACGATTTAGGAGCTGTGTTGGTAATTGCTTTGTTTTACACTTCCGATATTTCGTTGTTCAATCTCTCGGTTGGTTTAGCTATCTTATTGGTGATGTATATCGGTAAAAAAGCAGGAATCAGAAGCGTTTGGTTTTATGCTATTTTGGGAATCTTTGGTGTTTGGACTTCGTTTTTATTATCGGGAGTTCATGCAACTATTTCAGCTGTATTGGCAGCTTTTATCATCCCTTCTGATGTGAAAATTAAAGAAAAAGTGTACATCGAAAAATTGCAACATCATCTAAATGCATTTAAAAATATCGATCCCAAAGAAGAAATTCCAACGCTAACCAACGAGCAATTGGAAATTTTAGACGAATTGAAAAAAGACACCAACGAGGCCATTCCTCCTCTTCAAAAATTAGAACACGCAATGCATCCGGCAGTAACATTTATCATACTCCCAATTTTTGCCATTGCTAATGCGGGTGTATCCCTATTAGACATCGACCCTGAAATTTTATTGAGCACCAACGTTATGCTCGGCGTTGCCCTAGGTTTACTTTTCGGAAAAGTGATTGGCGTTGTTGGTTTTACATGGTTGGCAGCCAAATTGAAAATTGCACAATTTCCTACTGGAATGAACCTTAGAAACTTGTTTGGTTTAGGATTACTAGCCGCCATTGGATTTACCATGTCGTTGTTTGTTACATCGCTGGCATTTTCGCACCAAGAATACGTTATGCAAGCCAAGATTGGTATTTTCTCAGCTTCAATTATTGGAGGTGTTTTAGGTTATTTGGTACTAAAAAAACAACACTAAAAACAACGAATTAATAAAAAGAAGACAAAAATACCTTCTTCGTTAATTAATTGTTGATAAGTCTTTTTGCAAGTCGACTTTTTTGCTGTTATTACAACTTTTAATTGCTTAAATTTGCAAGCTATAATAATATTTCAGAACAATACAAAACAACACAATGAGTGAAGAAATAAAAAAGAATCAAGATTATTCAGCAGATAATATTCAAATTCTTGAGGGATTAGAAGCTGTAAGAAAACGTCCTGCCATGTATATTGGTGATGTTGGAATTCGAGGTTTACACCATTTAGTATACGAAGTTGTAGACAACTCTATCGACGAAGCTTTGGCTGGATATTGTGATACAATTGATATTTCTATTAACGAAGATAATTCCATTACTGTAAAAGATAATGGTCGTGGTGTTCCTACGGCTATTCACTCCAAAGAAAAACGTTCAGCGTTGGAGGTTGTAATGACAGTTTTGCACGCCGGAGGTAAATTTGATAAAGACACTTATAAAGTATCTGGAGGTTTGCACGGTGTGGGTGTTTCTTGTGTAAACGCATTGTCCACTCATTTTAGAGCAGAAGTTCACCGCGAAGGAAAAATATTTGAACAAGAATATTCAATCGGTAAACCATTGTATTCCGTTCGCGAAATTGGTACATCCAACGTTACTGGAACCATTGTAACTTTCAAACCAGACGCCTCAATTTTCGAAGATACTGTTTACAATTACGATACATTAGCAGCCAGAATGCGTGAATTAGCGTATTTGAACAAAGGAATTCGTATCACCTTAACAGATTTAAGAGAAAAAGACGATAACGGAAATTATAATTCAACTCAGTTTTATTCGGAAGGTGGATTGAAAGAATTTGTTCAATACTTGGACAGAAACCGTGAAGCATTGGTGCAAGATGTGATTTATTTTGAAGGTGAAAAAGACGGAATTCCGGTAGAAGTTGCCTTGACCTACAACACATCGTATACAGAAAATATTCAAGCGTATGTAAACAACATCAATACTCATGAAGGTGGAACACACTTATCAGGGTTTAGAAGAGGTTTAACCAATACCTTGAAAAAATATGCAACTGATTCTGGAATGACTGCAAAAGAAAAAGTAGAAATTGAAGGCGACGACTTCCGTGAGGGGTTAACAGCCGTGATTTCTGTTAAAGTTGCAGAACCACAGTTTGAGGGGCAAACAAAAACAAAATTAGGAAACCGTGAAGTTACTGCTCCTGTGAGCCAGGCGGTTTCTGAAATGTTGGCGGATTATTTGGAAGAACATCCAAACGAAGCGAAGCAAATTGTTTACAAAGTTATTTTGGCCGCAAAAGCTCGTCATGCTGCTCGTAAAGCACGTGAAATGGTGCAACGTAAAAACGTGATGTCGGGTTCTGGACTTCCAGGAAAATTGGCTGATTGTGCTTCTAAAGATGCTGCTGAGTGTGAGTTATTCCTTGTCGAGGGAGACTCTGCGGGTGGTACAGCAAAACAAGGTCGCGACCGCCACTTCCAAGCTATCATGCCGTTGAGAGGTAAAATCTTGAACGTTGAAAAAGCAATGCAATACAAGATTTTTGAAAATGAAGAAATCAAAAATATCTATACAGCTTTAGGAGTTAGAATCGGTACAGAAGAAGATTCCAAAGCTTTGAATATGGAAAAATTGCGTTACCACAAGTTGATCATCATGACCGATGCCGACGTGGATGGTAGCCACATTGAAACATTGATTCTTACATTCTTGTTCCGTTACATGAAACCGTTGATTGAATTGGGTTACGTGTACGTTGCAACACCTCCTTTGTACCAAGTGAAAAAAGGAAACAAATCCGATTATGCTTGGAACGACGACCAACGCGATTTGTTGATTCAACAGTTCAAAGGTGCTGGTGCTGATTCTTCTGTTAACGTGCAACGCTACAAAGGTTTGGGTGAGATGAACGCAGAACAATTGTGGGAAACAACCATGAATCCAGAAGGAAGAACATTGCGTCAAATTACTATTGAAAATGCTGCCGAAGCAGATCAAATTTTCTCAATGTTGATGGGCGACGATGTTCCACCTCGTAGAGAATTTATTGAGAAAAATGCAAAATATGCTAAAATTGACGCATAATACCTCATTTTAATAGAAAAAAGCCTGTTTTTATAATGAAAACAGGCTTTTTTAATGCGATTTATGTAAAAATCACGTATTTTTATTGTTAGAATAAAAGTTATGAAAATCATGAAAAAAATTGGTGTTTTAACTTCTGGTGGCGATGCTCCTGGAATGAACGCTTGCATACGTGCCATCACAAAATTTTGTTTGAATCACAAAATTGAATGTGTAGGAATTATGGATGGATACGACGGATTAATTCACCAAAAAGCAATCAATTTGGGATACGATGAAGTCAATAACATCATTCAACGGGGTGGAACCATCCTTGGGTCAGCCAGAAGTAAAGAATTTCAAACCGTTGAAGGAAGAAAAAAAGCGCATGCATTCATTACTCAACTCCAAATTGATGGTCTTATTATTATTGGTGGAGATGGTTCATTGACTGGAGCAAAAATTTTTAGCGATGAATTTGACTTTCCAATTATTGGAATTCCTGGAACGATTGACAACGACATACTTGGCAGTGACCATACCATTGGCTACGACACAGCTGTAAACACAGTTATAGAAGCTGTTGACAAAATTCGCGATACGGCAAGTAGTCATAAACGCATCTTTTTTGTTGAAGTGATGGGGCGCGATTCTGGATTGATTGCCTTAAATTCTGCCATTGCATCGGGTGCCGAATCTGTTTTAATTCCAGAAAAAAATACCGATATTGAAAAATTAGTAGAAGACATCAAAGAAGTGCACAAAGGAAAACGCAGCGCCATCATCATTGTGGCTGAGGGCGATGACGCCGGTGATGCTGTAACCATTATGAAAAAAGTAAAACCACTTCTGTCCGATTACGATTTAAGAGCTACCGTTTTGGGACACATTCAACGAGGTGGTAACCCAACGGCTTACGACAGAATCATTGCAACTCGTATGGGAATCAAAGCCGTTGAACTGTTGTTAGAAAACAAATCAAAATTGATGATAGCAACCGAAGGCAGTAAATTGGTAACCCGTTCCATTGATTTTGCAGAAAAAAAATCACCCGACACGGCATTGACAAAACTTCAAATTATTGAACAATTAAGAACCAAATAAAATGCAACAACTCATAACCAATATTCAAGAATTGCCCGCATTTGCTACCCAATTTTTAGATAAATATAGCCATCACCGCATTTTTCTTTTTGAAGCAGAAATGGGATGCGGAAAAACAACGTTTATTCAAGAATTGTTACGTCAAATGGGAGTTGAAAATCCCAACGGTTCGCCAACCTACTCCATTGTTAATGAATATACAACGCCAAACTATGGTAAAATTTATCATTTTGATTTGTACCGCATTCAAGATGAAGAAGAAATATACGACATTGGTATAGAAGACATGTTATATGATGGCGCATATTGTTTTATAGAGTGGCCTCAGATTATTACTTCATTAATACCTGATAATGTTGTTAAAATAACTATCAAATTAGGAGATTCATCAGAGCGTTTTTTTGAAATTGAGCCGTAAAGCGTAATTTATTTTTTATC
>JAKQEZ010000559.1 GCA_029558435.1 Bacteroidota bacterium | reverse complement strand
GATTTGCATACCAAAGGTTTTCGCGGTGAAGCATTGGCATCAATTGCCGCTATTGCTCACGTAGAATTGAAAACCAAACAAGACCAAGAAGAATTAGGAACACACATCATCATCGAAGGAAGTAAATTTGTAACGCAAGATGTTGCCGTTTTGCCTAAAGGAACTTCTTTTTTGGTTAAAAACTTATTTTTTAATATTCCAGCGCGTCGCAATTTCCTGAAATCGGATACGGTTGAAATGCGTCATATTTTTGATGAATTCCAACGCATTGCTTTAGCGCATCCCAATATTTATTTCACCTTAATTCACAACGGAAGCGAAGTTTTCAATTTACCATCGAGCAATTACCGTCAAAGAATTGTCAATGTTTTTGGTGGTAAAACTAATGAAAAGTTAGTTCCAGTTAGCGAAGAAACCGAAATCGTTCAAATCAGCGGATTTATTGGTAAACCTGAATTTGCCAAAAAAAGTAGAAGCGAACAATTTTTCTTCGTCAACGACCGATTCATCAAAAACGGCTATTTGCACCATGCGATTATGAGTGCTTATGATGGTTTATTGCGAGAAGGCAATCAGCCAAGCTATTTTTTGTACTTAACTGTGCCACCGCATACGATAGATATCAACATTCATCCTACCAAAACGGAAGTTAAATTTGATGATGAACAAGCGCTTTACGCCATTTTAAGAGCGGCAGTAAAACATAGTTTAGGACAGTTCAACGTAGCGCCAGTGCTAGATTTTGAGCGCGATGCTACTTTGGACACACCATACGATTACAAAGACAAAGAAATTGGTTCACCATTAATTCAAGTGGATGCCAATTTTAATCCTTTTGCAACGGAAACACCTGTAAAGAAAACGTCTTTTAAAACGTATTCGGATGTTTTCAGTAAACGAGAAAATTCGGCAAGCTGGGAAAGCTTGTATGTCGATTTGCGTCAAGATACAGAAGAAATTGCTTCCATTTCCTTCGAAAGTGAGCCAGTTACTAGTAAACTTTTTGATGATCCAGCCAATGAAAATACATTTTCTAGAACATACCAAATTCATAAAAAGTACATTGTAAGTTCTATAAAATCAGGGATGTTAGTAATTGACCAAAACAAAGCACACCAACGCATTTTGTACGAACAATTTCTTACGAATATTACAGTCCAACAAGCCTCTAGTCAACAATTGTTATTTCCCTTGGAATTGTTTTTTTCTCATGAAGAAATGGCAATCGTAAAAGAATTGCAACCTTCGTTAGAAAGTACCGGATTTGTTTTTGGAACCAATGGAAATGACAGTATCCAAATTTCAGGAATTCCTATTCACATTCAAGAAAGTGAAGTTGGGATAGTTTTTGAAGAATTAATTGCCCAATTACAAAACGAATTACCAGAGAATAATTTTTCGTTATTTGACGGCGTTGCCAAATCTATGGCCAAAAGTATAGCCGTAAAAACTGGAACCTATTTAACCGAATTGGAACAAGAAAATTTGGTAAATGCTTTATTTGCTTGTAAAGAACCCAATGTTTCTCCTTTTAATAAACCTACTTTCATCACGATTAGTGTGGAAGATTTAGATAAAAAATTCACAATATGATGCCAATGACAGACATGGTTAAGCACTTGCTAATCATTAATATAATATTTTTTGTAGGAAGTTTTTTAGTACCTGAAGCCACAGAAATTCTGGCGTTACATTATTTTGAAAGTGATAAATTTCGCCTTTGGCAACCGATTACGCATATGTTTATGCATGGCGGATTGATGCATATTTTCTTTAATATGTTTGCCTTGGTTTCCTTTGGAAGCGCTTTGGAACATTTTTGGGGCGGCAAAAAGTTTTTATTTTTTTATTTTTCTTGTGGAATTGGTGCTGCTTTGGTGCATTCGGCGGTTAATTATTATGGTTTTCATCAAGGTTTGGATTTTTTAGTTTCTGAAGGAATCAATAAATCGGAAATAGTTTCTTTATTGGCACAAGAGAAATTTAATACCCATTGGCAAGAAATGATGAATCCAAGTGATTTTAATCAAATGATACAAT
>JAKQEZ010000070.1 GCA_029558435.1 Bacteroidota bacterium | reverse complement strand
TGTTTCTTCCCATCATCAATCGATACAATATCGTTTAAGTATAATTGAGGAAAAACACTTGAAGTAGTTTGTTCCACGCAACCATGAGGATATTGAATTAAATATTTTAATCTTCTATTGAAATCAATTGTTGGGAAAGATGAAACTTCAACCGAAGCTTTATTTGTTCCGTTTACACCAAATGTTGCCCAATTGACTTGTTTTGTACTATTTGGTTCTAAAATTACATCAACAAAATCAGTAGTTTCTGGATTTGGATTGACGATGTCAATTTCAACTGGGTAAGATGCTTTTTCACTTCCTGAAGTTGCGATTACTTCAATTTTTCCTAAACCAGTTAGTTCGCCAACATTCAAATCGAAATACACCATTTTTTCATCTGGAGAACTAAAACTAACTGATTGCGAAGGTTGAACCACTCTAATTCCGTTGTTTGTTTTTACTTGAACCGTAACATTTTTAACTTTTGGTTCCATTGCAAAAACCGTAACAGGTAAGGTAATTTTTTCGTTTGGAGAAATTTTTCTCGGAACAGATGCTAAAACCATTAACGGACTTCTAACAGGAGTCGTTTTTTCAGTACTTCCATAAGCGTTTTCGTCATCATTTCCTGCAACTACAATGGTTCGAACCGAACCAATATAATTTGGCATTTCAAACGAATGTGTTTTGGTTTGTCCTTTTTCTAGTTTAAATGGTCCAAGATAAATGACAACCGGTTTAAATCGGTTTGCCTTTTTATTGCTTCCGCCGCCTAAATCTTCATCACCACCAATGCTAAAAATTTGATTTATTTTTCCTCCATAAGCACCAATGACATCATCATAAATATCCCAAGTTTTTACACCAAGCGCTTGTTTAGAATAAAATTTATCCCAAGCATTTGGAGTTTTAAAACGCGTTAAATCAAGTAAGCCTTCATCTACAATTGCAATAGTATAACTCATTGCTTTACCATTTTTCTCACTCACTTTTAAAGAAGCTTTTTGCTCGGGACGAAGCACTTCTGACATGGTTAAAACAGGTTCTAGAATCGTGTTTTTATCGACCACTTCAATTGGTAAAATTCCATACATGCGAATTGGAGCATCATTTACAGTTGAAGCGTGTGGTTTCAATAATGTAATGTTAATGTACACGTTTGGCGCCATATCAGCTGTAACTGGAATTTCAACTTTGGTTTCACCTTTTTGTGTATCTGCCCAAAGTGTTTTTACTACTTTAGTTCCGTTTTCTAAAGAA
>JAKQEZ010000546.1 GCA_029558435.1 Bacteroidota bacterium | reverse complement strand
TGTGTTTAATAAAAGAGCTTTTGGAACGAGTGAGAAAGAAGAAGTTTCTACCGTAAATTAATTAAAACTCAACAACGCCATCAGGCGTCACACAAAAATCCAATTTCACATCATTTTCAGAAACATCATTAATTTTTTCTTCTGGCGGAAAGAACGACAAGCCAATTTTAATGGTTTCAGGCTTGCATTTGTTAAGAAAATTGTCGTAAAATCCTTTTCCGTAGCCTACTCTATTTCCTTGCTTATCGTAAGCTAAAAGTGGTACAAAAACGACATCAATCTTGGTATCAGGAACTTCAATGCCATCAACGGGTTCGGGAACATTGTAACTGTTCTTTTTAATTTTGGTATTATCCGTCAATATAAAATGTGTCATTCCTAAAGTTTCAAATTCGCACTTCGAAACAACGATTTCTTTATCCTTTCCTGATAAAATTTGAAGGATATATTCGGTATTAATTTCATTTTGTTCTTCAATCGTTAAAAACAAATGATAATACAATTTATCCCAAATATCCAATCGTAACAATTGGTTTGCAATCGCCAAACTTTTATCTTCAATTTCTTCTTGAGATAACTTTTGCCTTTCTGCTTTTGCCTTTTGCCTTAACGTTTTCTTATCCATTTCCAACTGCTTTCAATTCCTTTACAAAGCTAGTTAAATGTTCGACTTCCACATGATCCATCACCACAATTTTGTACCATTGATTATCGCCTTGATGTTGCTGTGGAACTAATCGGTATTTTTCAGCAAGATTTTTTGGCACAAATTCGGCATGAATAGTAACAATATTCATAAACGGTTCACGGAAATACTTAATGTTAAGTTTATCCAATTCCTGACATAAAAATTGAGTTCGCATTTGAAGAATACTCACTTTTTCAAACCAACCGTGTCCGCCATAAGTGAACAAAATCATCCAAACCGCAACAGCATTGGCTCCAGAACGACTGCCACAAAGCGTTAAATCCATTCCTTCTACGTATTCGGCTTCTTTGGTTAATGTGTTTTCTATTAAACCTTTTCTGCAAATGTAAATGCCTGTTCCATAAGGTGCTTGTAACATTTTGTGAGCGTCAATCGTAATCGAACTGATTTTGGGATTACTAAAATTTATAACCGAATCGCGATTACTAAACGGATACACAAAACCACCATAAGCGCCATCAATATGCAAACGATACATTACTTGCTGATTTTCTAAAGCCGAAATATAAACTTCTGGATTGTCAACCGAACCAAACATCGTTGTTCCAAGATTTGAAACCGCAATAAAGTATTTTTTTCCTTTATTTTTAGCTTCCAAAATGATACTATCCAATGCAACTGCATCAATTTCCCGATTTTCAAAACCAACTGGGATTTTCAACCAATCAATCTGTAGTAAGTTGGACGCTTTAGGAATAGAATAATGAGTGTCTTCCGATGCTAAAATGGCAATTTCGTCTAATTTCGCATCGAATTTATGCATGAATTCGTTTCTAAAAACCCAAATTGCTTGAATATTGGCTTCGGTTCCGCCAGGAGCAATGTAGCCGTCAAATTCATTGGGCTTGGCTTTAAAAATATCGACTGCAACTACGTTTAAAACTTCACGTTCAATTTCTTGAGTACCCGAAAATACACTTTCAGATGCTCCTAAAGTATGGCATCCAATGTTATTCGGATTGGCAACATACGTTTGTAATGTAGGTGCTTCTTTCAAAAAAGGGGCATCATCATAAAACACTTTCCCGTCTAATTTAGATGCGGGAAAGCCTAATGAAATGTCTTTTGAGAAACTAATATTTGATTCTAGTGCCTTAGTAATACGATCTTTTCGTTCTTGTTGCGTTGTTTTTTTCCAATACTGCATACTTCCAATTTTGATGCGAAAATACCAACTCTTTCAAATATAAAATATGACAATTGTTAGTTTTCCAAAGTTAATTGCGTGGAAATATGATAAATTGCATCACCTTGATACACAAATGGCGCATCATTCACGTTGATTAAATAACCTTCGTGCGGTGCTTTAACTTGATGTTCGACTTTTCCGTAAGGATCAGAAATAGTTGCCAATAAATCGCCTTTTTTAACGAAAGAACCAATTACTGCAACGCCATGAAACATACCAGAATATTTAGCACGAAACCAATTCGATTTTTCAATATAAATAGTTTTTTTGGTCTTTACAATTGCTTTTTTTCTGGGATTTAACATGTCTAAATGATCCAAGAATCGTTTGGTGCCTTCAATAGCATCTTTAGTAACTTCTTCATTTAAATCCAATGATTTTCCACCTTCGAAAAGCAGCATTTTTACACCTAATTTATCGCAAGAATTTCGAAACGAACCCGAAATGTTTTTGGAATACAAAGTAAAAGGCGCGTTGAAAATATCTGAAAGTTTTTTTAATTCTATATTATCGGGTACAATTCGAATCTGCGGTGCATTGAATCGACTAGCACCACCAGCATGAAAATCGATAGCATAATCCACATGTGGAATAATCTCTTTTAGAATGTGATAGGCAAATC
>JAKQEZ010000544.1 GCA_029558435.1 Bacteroidota bacterium | reverse complement strand
AATTTGCCTTTATGTTGTGCATACGTATTTTGTTGTTTCATAGCTTAAAGATACGATTATTTATTGTATTACAATGAATTATGCACAACATATTTTTATATGTTTATAAATTTCACCTATATTCTTAATCGCACAACGGGTTTAAATATTTATAATATGAACAGACTGAAATTTTTATTAGCGAATTTTGTAGTTGCAATTTTTACATTGGGGATGTATTCTTGTACAAAGGATGAATTAAAAAATAATGTATATTTTGATAGTATTCAGTTTAGCGAATTTAATTCATCAGGAACTTGTTTAGATACAACTGAAGTAGATTCATTTATCTATTATGCAAATGTATTTACTAATATTTTAAATTCAAGTGAGAATAGAATATTAATAAAAGACTCTCTTAAATTGTTTAATTTAGCCCAAAATAGTGGTATTAATTCTTTAGAAGAATATTACAATTGGGTGCATATTACTTTTGGTGTTTCTCGCAATATTTCTGAAAAATTCGCATTATATTCCAACCTTGTATTACCTCAATTACAACAAGAAAATATAAGAAATCATCCAATCGCTGATAGATATTACTTCTTATTGGAATCTGGATGCATTAATTCTAATATACAATATGAAGACTTTTCTGATTATTTGAGACGTGGCTGTGGGTTTTGGTCAGTATTTGGAAATACTGTTGGCCTTGCTGCTTCGGTAGCTGGTGCGGTTACTACTGAAGTATGGACTTTAGGCACAGGAACGGCGGTGGCAATTAGCTTAGGAATATCTGCATATTCATATGGAACTGCTATTGCAGGGTGTTTTTAATAATTTAAATGCAAGAAATGATTAATTCAAACCAATTAAATTTAATAGGAGTATGTACTATAGCAATTGGTTCAATTATTAAATTGACTTTCAATGTATATTTTGTCTTATGGATTGGAATAATAATGGTTATATTCTCCTCATATCTAACTTATACTTCAAAAAATCATAAGTAGACCAGATGCTAACAATGCATTGAACGAAAGGCAGTTCTATCAGGACTGCCCTTCGTCAATGCTAGCCGTTAGGTGCAACCCTACGGACGACCGTGCAGACATTAACCGACTGACAGAAAAACGGACTGACCAAGCCCACCCACCACCCGACAAGACAACGATTTAAAAACTTTTTTGTAGAAACTTTTGACTGTTTCAAATCTTTATCGTAATATTGCAATCTGAAAATAAAATAAGACGACAATGGGAGCGACTAAAACAGACCATTTTACAGACAAACAAAACGCCATTGCGACACTTGCAAAAGCAATCGGACATCCTGCAAGAGTGGCAATCATTGAGTATTTAATGAAAGTGGACACTTGCATTTGTGGCGACATCGTAAACGAATTGCCACTTGCACAACCGACAGTTTCGCAACATTTGAAAGAACTCAAAAACGCAGGACTGATAAAAGGAAACATTGAAGGCAATGCCATTTGCTACTGCATTGACGAAAAAGCGATTGAAAAACTGCAAAACTATTTCGGCAATATTTCAACCAAACTCACGACCAAGAAAAACAACTGTTGTTAAACTAAAAACGAATAAAAATGAAACTTTCACAAGTCAAAACACTTTTGCCGACATTAGACAATGTTGCGTTCAGATTAGAAAACGGAACTTTTGTTCCCGAACATTTTCACGTTACCGAAGTTGGAATGGTAACAAAAAACTTTATTGATTGTGGCGGAACAATCCGAAACGAAAAGACAGTTAATTTTCAGTTATGGAACGCAGACGACTACGACCATCGTTTGAAACCAACGAAGTTGCTACATATCATTGAACTTTCCGAAAAGCAATTAGGCATTGAAGATGCCGAAATTGAAGTAGAATATCAAAGCGACACGATTGGAAAATATGCGTTAGCGTTTGACGGAACAAATTTTATTCTGAAAAGCAAAACAACGGCTTGTTTGGCAAGTGATAAATGCGGAATACCGCAAGAAAAACAAAAAATCAAATTGTCGGAATTGCAAACGGCTCAAACTTCTTGCTGTTCGCCAAATGCGGGTTGTTGCTAAAATGAAAGAAAAAATAATCAAATACAAGAAACCAATTATCATCACAACATCTGTAATTGTGTTGCAACTCATTTTCGGTTTTGACCCGAAGTTTTGTATTATCAATATCATTTGGCTATTCGTTTAGACTATGGACAAGAAAAAAATATTAGTGCTTTGCACAGGAAACAGTTGTAGAAGCCAAATAGCCGAAGGCTACTTACGACACTTCGCAGACAATAAAGCTGACATTTACAGTGCAGGCGTGGAAACTCACGGAGTAAATCCAAAAGCTATTGCAACAATGCAAGAAGACGGCATTGACATTTCAAATCACACTTCAAACAACATTGACGAATATTACGACATTGATTTTGACTTTGTAATTACAGTTTGCGACAACGCAAAAGAACGTTGTCCATTCTTCCCGACCAAAGCAAAAAAGTTTCATCAAAACTTTCCCGACCCTGCAAAAGCGACAGGAACAGAAGAAGAAATTAAAGAACAGTTTAGACAAGTCAGACAACAAATCAAAGACTATTGCAGACAATTTGTAACGGACAACTTGTAACACGACAGAAAAAGGGCAGCACCTAACAGCGGTTTTGCGTCAGGCGGGGTGACGTGGTAAATTGAACATTTGTGCTTTTTATTAACTTTGGTGCAAGGTTGAAAGTTTGTGCTTCTAATCCCGCCCGAACGCAAAGCCGCGAACCGTTATGTGTCAGTTTAGTGCGACCCTTAAACCAACAGAATGAACGAAAGAAAAAAAGCAGTATTTAATTGGAGCGGTGGAAAAGACTCTGCATTTGCACTTCAAACAGTTTTGCAAGACAATCAGTTTGACGTTGTTTCATTGCTGACGACAATCAATGAAGAAACATTGACATCTTCCATTCATTCTATTCCTGTTGAAATACTATCAAAACAAGCTGACAGCATTGGTATTCCGCTTTACACCGTTTTGTTTGCAAAAGACTTGAAAAATTATGACGAAAAAATGCGTGAAACGATTGACCACTTCAAAAAACAAGGTGTAACTCATTTCATATTTGGCGACATTTTTTTAGCGGACGTAAGGACACGCAGAGAAAGTAAACTCAACCCGTTAGGAATTGAAGTTGTAGAACCATTATGGGACAAATCATCTGCCGAAATTATTGACGACTTTCTAAAATCGGGAATTAAGACAAAAATTATTGTTACTCAAGCAGACAAATTAGACCAGACATTTATTGGAAAAGATTTAGACCAAAAGACTGTAAACTCATTTCCTGACGACATAGACATTTGCGGAGAAAACGGAGAATATCATACATTGTCCTACGCAGGTGGTTTATTCAAAAAAGACATTGACTTTACAATTTTACAAGCTAACAAAATCTCTTACGACATTGGGTTAGACAACGGACAAACAAAAACTTTTGAATATTGGCAAGCAGACATAACAGCGTGAAAAAAGAAAACCGAACACATAACATCGTATTGGCAATAGGCGGGCTGAACGGCTTCGTATCAACTGAAGTGCAAGGTTCAGCTTCTGTGCTTCGATTGAGCGACAGTACTAAAACTCCCGCCCATCGCCAATACGTTTCCCGTTAGCTGACATATTATGAAGACCGTACATAAAATATTAAAATGGCTTTTGGGAATTATAATCCTTTTAATTCTGACCGCTGTAATTCTTGTAAGATTTACTGACGGTAGTATAAACACACCTCAAAAAACTATTCTTGGATTTGACGAAGAAAAAGGAAATTTTCTAATTTGGGAAAAGAAAACTTTTAATCTTAATGGAATAGACGGACCATATATAATTGGTAACCAACTTTACGAAGTAACAAATGAAAATGTATTACTAAATAAGAATATCGACAGAAAAGAAAAATTTAAAGTAAAAGTCGACAATTCAGACAATGATCAATTTGAATTTCAACTCAAAGACAGCATAATTTCCGAACCCGATTTTTATGAATTACCTGAAAAGCTGATTGTCATTTCTGACATTGAAGGAAATTTTGACGGCTTTTCAAGTTTCCTTATCAACAATGGAGTAATTGATAAAAACTTTAATTGGACTTTTGGCAACGGACATTTACTCTTAAACGGGGATTTTGTGGACAGAGGCGAAAATGTAACGCAAGTTTTGTGGCTCATTTATAAACTTGAACAAGAAGCTACTAAGTCAAATGGAAAAGTACATTATATTTTGGGAAATCACGAAATTATGAACTTTCAGGGCAACGCCCATTATGCTAACAAAAAATATAAACGTGTAGCACAACTAATCAGTAAAAATGACAGTTTGAAAGTCGCAACTCAATTTTTGTATTCAGACAAAACAGAATTAGGAAAATGGTTGCGTTCTAAAAATATAATTGAAAAAATAGGAAACTATATATTTGTTCACGCTGGCATAAGTCCAGAGATTATAAAATACAACGTTTCACTTTCTGACATTAATCAAATCGCAAGAAATAATTGGGACAAAAACCTTTACGATGAAGATGAAAACAACAAAGTGGAGAATTTTATAACAGGAAGAAAAGGAATTTATTGGTATCGTGGTCTTGCACAAGACTACAAATATTACGACAAAATTAAAGAGAACGAACTCAAAGAAGTGTTGAATTTTTATCAAGCGGACAAGATTGTTTTCGGACATTCAGTTATGGAGGACATAACAAAAGAATTTAACGGAAAGACAATAAACACAGATGTAAAACACGGAAAAGAAAAAAATTCTGAAAAAACGAAAGGATTATTAATTGAAAACGGAGTTGAATACAAACTCGATGGAAAGGGAACAAAAACAAAACTCTAAAAAAATACGTCAGCTAACAAGGTATTGCCAAAAGCGGGGCTGAACGGCTTCGGTTGGACATTTGTGCTAGATTCAACATTCGTTCTTCGATTCAACTTTTGTGCTAAAAACCCCGCCTTCGGCAATACCCAAAACGTTAGTGGCAATTTTTCGAGTACCGAACAATGAAACAAATTTTACTCATATTAACGACTTTTTTGACTTTGGCTTGTAACGGACAAGAAACAAAGCAAGATAATTTTGTGCTGACTGTTTCGCCTATTATTAACGATACCGACAAAACCAATCATATAATTATTGAAACTTTGATTAAATTTCTGAAAACCAAAAATTCTTCATTAACAGAAAACAAATATTGGGTTGTGTCAGACTTTCAAAAATATATTTATCCATATTTTGACATTTACAATATTGAGAATTCAAAGTTTGGAAAAAATTTTTATCAGCCAACATTAATGGAAATTATTCCAACAGAAAAACCAAATCAAAAAATAGTAAAATTAGCTTTCATCGGGCATAACGCAGAAACACAAGAAAATCAGTTGAAATCTATTTACAATCTTGTTGCAAATGTTAATCAGGATAAAGTTTTGTTTAGTAGATATTTAGACTTATCAACTGAAAAATGGAAAACAATTAAAAATGGAAGCTTAACCTACAAAATATCGCCTTATAAAACCATCAACGAAATAGAAATCAACGAACAAAAAAATGACATCGAAAAGATTTGTAAATTCTTTCAATGTGAACCGTTAGAAATCACCTATTATTCTTGTGTAAACCCAAAAGAACTTTTTGAAATAAAAGGCTTTGACTACAATCCAATGATGTATGTTGATAAAACTGGAGGGCTTGCAGATTATGGAAACATCATTTTTTCGGGGAATAATTCTGAAATTTACACACACGAAATAGTTCATATTTATGCAAATAACCTTTTCCCTAAAATTGACATATTTATTAACGAAGGAATTGCAACATATATTGCAGGGAGTGGAAAATACAACTATGAATGGCACAGAAAAAAACTCGACAAATTCCTAAATGAAAATAAAGGTTACAATTTTGCGACACATATGGACATATACGAAAGAAATTATTTTGAAAACGAAACCTCAATTTCATATCTGACTTCTGCTTTAATTTTAGAAAGAACATTAAGGATTTACGGAAAAGAGAAGCTAATGGGGTTGATAAAGTCCGAAAGTGAACTATGGACAACATTAAAAACTGTAGGTTTGACAAAAGAAAACATTAACGAAGAATTACGAAAACAAATAAAACTGCCACTAACATCGTATTGGCAATAGGCGGGCTGAACGGCTTCGTATCAACTGAAGTGCAAAGTTCAGCTTCTGTTCTTCGATTGAGCGACAGTGTTAAAACTCCCGCCCATCGCCAATACGCGGCTCGTTGTGGCTAATTTAAAACAACTCGTCACTTAAAATCAACAATTGAGTAACTAAAATTAAACTGATTAAGTATTATTTCTGAATTTTGAATCGCAAAACAAAATCTTAGAACTTAAATGAACGTGAATAATGTTTAAGCAGCGATAAGAATAGGCATATTTTTGTCCAATTCATGAGATATTTTGATGGAAGGTTTCTTTTCAAAAGTCTGATAAGATATTAAGGCTGTTATCATGTTATTTAG
>JAKQEZ010000509.1 GCA_029558435.1 Bacteroidota bacterium | reverse complement strand
AAAACTTTAAATAACAGATAAAATATGATAGTAGAACAAATGTTAAAGAACGCACCGAACCCGCTATTGCATATAGCCGATGTTAGCGGTAGTGCTTTATTCAATGCGGATTGTATGGATGTTTTACCTCTTATTCCTGATAAATCGGTTCAACTTATTTTAGCTGATTTGCCTTACGGAACGACTAATTTGAAATGGGATAGTGTGTTAGACCTAAACAAGTTGTGGCAAGAATACGAAAGAATAATTACTGATAATGGAGCAATAGTTTTAACAGCATCACAGCCATTTACAACGGTTTTAATAAACTCAAATCCTACATTATTCAAATATGAATGGATATGGTTAAAAGATAAGCCAAACAATTTTGCACTTGCTAATAAAATGCCAATGAAATACCACGAAAACGTGTTGGTTTTTTATAAGAAGCAACCGAAATACAATAAGCAAATGGAAAAACGAGATGGTGGTGGGAAGCGATATAAATATGCAGTAAACTATAAAAACCAACAAAGCGAACATTTAACGCTAAAAAATGGTGCAAAGTTTTTTGATATGGAATTGAAAAACCCATCAAGTGTGCAAAAGTTCTCAACAGGGAGAAGGCAGGATTTAAAACATCCTACACAGAAACCGTTGGAAATGATGAAGTATTTTATTGCTACATATTCAGATGAAAACGATTATGTACTTGATAATACAATGGGAGTAGGAACAACTTGTTTGGCTGCAAAAGAATTGAACCGTAAATTTATCGGAATAGAAAAAGAGCCTAAATATTATGAGATTGCCTGTCGGCGATGCGGTTTTTAGCATTACCGCTAACGGTTGGTGCTATATGCAGGGCTGGATACGGAAAGAAACAATATCGAGCCGCTATAGTGCTAATGCGAGAACTAAACTTGAATAACTGATACTACCAGACTTGACATATAGCACGTGTTAACGCCTGTTTTTCATTGCCTTTCTTATTTAGAATCAAAACAAATTACAACGATTGTTGTAAAATAGTTGTCAAAACATTTGGAAGTAATACAACAAATGTTGTATCTTTGGTGTATACAAAAACACTAAAAATAAACAAAATGAAAGCACTTCAAATTATCAACAAATCAAGCGTAGAAGTAGAAAAAATGTATTGGACACCAAATCAGTATGATGTGACAATTAAAAACTCAAACGGAGTTCATGTTTTTGGTGTTAAATTAACATCAGAAGGAACATTTGAACTTTTTAACTATCAGTTTAGCGAAGCAAATCAATTGTTAGTTGATAGTATTAAACCATTTATTTTATTTGAAATAGTTGACGTTGAATCATGCAATGAAATGCAGATTGCATTCCCTACAGAAAAATTAAACAATGTAAAATCATTGGAAGATATGATTTTTGATTCTAAATCAGAATGGGTTAATGCAGGTTGCCCAGTTAGTACTTTTGCTGAAGAACAATATAGCGATAGAAATTATTAATCATGAAAAAACAAAATTACCATGAAGCTGAATTGGGCAAAGTGCCTGATTCAGTTAAAAACATCGAGTTTAAAGGAACTGTTATTGATGCTTCGGACTGCAAAGAAAAAAAGATTGCTGATATTTTATC
>JAKQEZ010000453.1 GCA_029558435.1 Bacteroidota bacterium | reverse complement strand
CACCCTTTTTAACACTTTCAAGGTAAGCTGCATAACTTTCTTGCTGATGCTTACCAAAGGCTTTTCGATAGTTCTTATGAGCAACACTTGGAACGCTTTTAAAGTTGATTCTATCCCAACGATTAGCGGACATTTTCGTTTCAACCACGTTTAAAGCCTTACGCATTGCTGAAAGTAATTGCCGATATCCTTTTCGATCAACATTCAATACTTTTCTTGCAATGTAGAAGAACGCATTGAAAAATTTCTTATTCTTGTAATTTTGGTCAGGCGCATACTTTGCTGCTAAAGACATATTTTCTGAGGTTGCATCTTCAAGAATTTTATTTGCATACAGTCCACTTGCATAATTGAAAAAATTAATATTATTACTATGTGCATATTCTGCTAACTTCACTACATCCTTCCAAGAACCATATTCAGGAACAAATTCAAGCATTTGGTATCCGATAGGATGATCTGTATCAATGAAAGATTTATATACGATTTCAAAAATTCTCTTTTCACCTTGACCACCTCGACAATCACGGAAGAAAAATAACAACTTAACTGCGTCTTGCAGATTATAATTAGCTGCACTTACAAACGCATTTACAATTTCACCTTCGCTTGACAAGCGCATTGCACCAAATGAAGCGAAAAAATCAGTAAGAGGATGACCAGTTGATGCGAATGCTAACGCACCATTTTCAGTTTGTGTCATTTTTGGAGTTTGTGCATTCCAGTTTAATTTGCTCATATTTCACCTTCCAATTTTCATTTTTTATCATTTACAGTGATTTTTTAATTGCTGTTAGAAAATTTATTACTTACTTTCATACTTCTCATACACGTTAATACAGAAAAGTAAAAACTTTGCAGCCAACCAAATTAAGAAAGCTATACCGATTACTGTTACTGACGGCAACCACATTGGAGAAAGAACCCACCACCAAGACCATTCAATATAACCAGTTAACTTTAACCCAACAAAAAGGATAGTCAACCAACCAATAAAATTCATTCCAACAAATGTTGTATTAGTTTTCATAGTTAAATCTTATGTAAATCAAAATAAAATTGTGGATATCCTTCAAGTTGACAAACGTAAACACCATCAACAGTTGTTGGATAAACATTTGCTACTTTTAATCCTAATTCTTTTACTGTAGAAAAAGTTTGAACAATTTTAACATTCGCTGGTTGAAGATAACTAACCTCCCCAACTACATATCGACTATCACCAATTTGAATCGTTGTTGTATTATCTGATCGAGTTGCCATATTTTTCTCCTTTTGTAAGCAATACCCTTTTTTTCAAAATTTGCGATTTGATTTTTTTGATTGCTGTTCGGGTATTATTTTAATAATTACGTGATTGTTTAACGATTTCCATGATAAAAACAACCAAAAGTATTAAACCAAAATAAAATAATGCTGGTGAAAACACTAACCACCATGATATTGTTAGTACTCCGAATAACTTTAAAATC
>JAKQEZ010000448.1 GCA_029558435.1 Bacteroidota bacterium | reverse complement strand
CACTATTCAGCTGGTAGTTTAAGCTCGGTCTTAAAGAACTGCTGATTTTGTAAGCATAAAAGGCATAGCCTTCGTTACTAAACTCAATCAACATATAATCACCAATGTATAAAATAAATGCAGAAACATCTCTTCTGCTTGAAACGGTTTCGAATCTTGCATCTACATATTCGGCAATTCTTTCATCTCGTTTTAAGATATTTTTTGTGTGAAGTGGACCATAAACTTTAAAAGATGAAATTTTAGAAGCGAACCGAAGCCAAAATTTCTTTCGTCTTTCATCGTTAATACAGACATTGAAAAATACATTGATAAACTGTTGGGTAATCCATTCGTTGAGAATGTTTCTCGCTTCAATAATTTCTCTGTGTTCCATTTCTGTAGCGTTGTCAAAAGCTGTCCAATTTGCAGTATTGCTTGGGTCGCCTATTTGGGTAAATGCAATTTTTTTTACACTGTCTTGTAAGCTAGAAAATTCAGGCTTATTGGCTTGAATAATCATTTTACTGATTAATCTTTTGCTTGTTATTGAACTATTGTGTTTTATTAAAATTTCATTCAGATTGTTAATTTCAGTTGATATTTTATTCTTGTTCCTTTCGTAATAGGTTACAATAACTTTAGAGAAGTACGAATAATCGAACCACGACTCGGGAACACCTAATATTTTTGTAGCTTCTTGAATTGGTTTACTAAGTTTTGCGATGGTGTCGCCTAAAATTAAATCTCCATTTTTTGTATTGAAAAATCTTTTGTTGTTTTTGAAAGATATTAATGCACATCTATTGCCTGAGTAATTGTCTAATTTTTGGTTGATAAAATGCTCTAATTGCTCTAATGAATTCTGATATTTTGTTTCCCAATTCTTCAAAAAGCAATCTATCAAGCCAACTAAAAATGAATCACGCCAGTTTGATTCTAATAAAAGCAAAGTATATTTCAATTCGTTTTCATTGCTAAATATGGAAGTTAAATTTTGTTCTGAATAATTTAAAGAATAGGTAAGCGTTCTTAATTCTCTCCGTTCAAAACCTATCTCTCTACTAACGATAGATTTTTTGAATTTTCTAAAAACTTGTGGAATAAGATTGTTTCCTGAAAACGAAAACGAATTTACCCCAACTTCTTCTGTTATTTTTTGAAGTTTGTCAATTCTGTGTTCATTCAACGATGTAAGTGTAATCGGAATAACCTTTTGTGCCGACTGATGAAATGTAGTCGGTGAAAAATGAAATTGTAATATGTCTTGCGTTGTCGGCATATTAATTTCTTCTTCCGTTTAATTTGCTAAGTTGTTCAGTTAGTTCTTCCAAAATATCTTCTTGTTTTGATGAAGCTCCTGCAAGCGATTCTGCTGTCTTGGTCAAAGCATCGGTGTATTTACCCAAATAAGTTTCAAGGCTTTCGCCTACTGTAGCTTGGTAATCTTTCAATCCATTTGTTATTTTTCCAAAAATGTCTTGTAACCCTTTCTCAATAATTTCAAATTTCTGTGCATAATCGGCAGAAACGATTTTTGCAGTTTCCAAAGATTTTTGAATTTCAATTATTGTATTTGAATTGTTTTGTAAGAACTGATTAGAATGTTTTGAAAATTCATTTTGTGATTCTCCAAATCTGCTTGATGATGAATTGATTTCCTGCGATACGTTTCTAAAAACAGAAATAACTTTCTCTAATTCTGTTTGAGCTTGATTGAGTTTTGAAATGCTACCGTTAACTTCGGTTGAAAGTCCGTTCATTTTTTCAATGCTTGTATTGAATGCACTCAAAAGATTTTCGGAAACTTGTAGGTTTTTAGATTGTTCGGTTAAAAGTGTTTGTTGTCCAGTTTGTAATCCTCCAACTTGTTCTCTTAATATCTTACTCATATCTTCAACCTGCATTTTCATTTGGTTGGTAGATTCTTCTGATTGAGAAAGTGTTTGCTTAGATATTTGTTGCACAACTTCTTGTAATTCTCTAAAGTTTTCATTGAGATTGTCGGTCATATTTTGCAATTTCAAAGGGAAGTCCGTTAATGAACCACCTGCTTGACCAAGTAATCCCGCCAATCGTTCCATTTCATTTTTGGTATCGCCACTCATTGAAGTTTTAAATTCTTCAATCATTTTACCCATTGATTCCTGCAATTCTTTTACAATATTTTGGGTCATATCGGTTGCAGGGTCTTTGAGTTTGTTGCCTAAACTCTCTATTTCGGCTTTCACTAATTTCAATTCAGCAACAACTCCTTCGGTTGGGTTATTTAAAATTTGCTCAAAACCTGCTGAAATGGTCAATGCCAAATCACTTGAAAATGTCTGCAAAGAAGTTGATTGCTTTTGAGATTCCTTGTAAATATCACGAAATATATTTCCGGGTTTGATTGTGTTTCCGTTTTCATCAGTCGAAGCAAAATCGCTTCTCAATTCTTTAATCGCTTCAATTAGATTGTTGATTGCTTGTGTTTCTTCACTCAAGACTCCTTCTTCTAGTTTTTTCTTTTTGATATTTGTCCAAAAAGAAAAGCCAACCAATAAAGCAACTCCAAAAATTGATACAAGGAAAGCAGTCTTCAAGCCATTCATCAATTCTGGAATACTTTTTTCGATATTATTACTATCAAAATTCCATAAACCAATTGCAATACCTAAAAATGTAAATAATATTCCAAGAGTAGGGAACAAGTGAGGTATAAAATCAAACAAATGTTCATTGTTGTTTTCTTTTGTACGCTTATTAATATAGAAAGCTGCCCAAATAGCAACTATGAGGATTATTCCAATTCCAAAAATTATTTCTAAACTCATTATTCATTTATGTTTTTAAGTGCTTCGTTTATGATTGCTTCACTTGTAGTTACTATTCTAAATTCAACTCTTCTTGATTTATCATTGTCAATCGGCTGTTTACTGTCGAATGAAATTTTATAATCCTTATCAACTGTACGACCATAAGAAAGCCCATTGGCTGTAAGCCAATATTGCAATCTTTCTTTTTCGGTTGGTTGTAAGTTGATGAAACAGTTTTGAGAACGTAGGAACGCTAATACATTTCTTCCTCTGTCTTGAGAAAGCTTCATATTGTCAATATAAGGGTCGCTGGTTAAGCCTATTGGTTTTGTGTCTGTATGACCTTCTATTCTGATTTCAGCAATTTTGTCTTTGTATTTTTCCTGCAAAACAACTGAAAGGTATTTTGGGAGAAAATCTGTCAAAATAGTTTGAAAGTAAGGTGTAATGTCTGATTTTCCTGTTGGGAAAAGCACTTGTGGATTTGTGAATTTTATAGAAAGGTCGTTGTCGAGTTTCAAATTCCATTTTGCAAAATCATTTTTAAATGCTTGATTTAATTCGTTGTATAACGCAACTTTTGATTCTTCATAGTCTTTAAATATTTGGTTTTGTTCTTTTTGTCGTTTTTCTACCAATGCCATATAAGAAATGGACATAAATAGAAAAATCACCATTAAAACCGTCATAAGGTCGGCTAAGGGAATCCAATGGCTTTCTTTCTTTGTTCCTGACATTTATCTTTCTCTACTAATTAGTGTTGTCGAATGGTGGTCGTGCGGTTGAGGCAAAAGCAAATGTGCTGCAAAGCGTTGGCTTTGTGCGGTTGATTGCAGCTCTTTTGATTTTGTCGAAGCGTTGGGTTGTTTGGTCATTTGTTTGTCTGTTTAATTTAGCACTGTCGCTGGTTAGGGTGACAGCTAACGGACAGGGCTTTATGCAGGTTGGGAATTAGAATTCCGTCTGCCCGAACCGCTGCCCGGATTTATTCTAAAGTTGAAATTAAGAACTAAAGTTGATATATATTCGTCCAGCCCGAACTGAAGCTGGGATTTGCAAATAGCTGATGTTATATTGTTCAGCCCAACTTGCATAAAGCCCCATGTTGGCAGTTCGTTCTTCTATTTCATTAGTTATTTCATGTCAGAAACCATTCTAATCTCTGTTATCAATTTGTTTCCTTCCTCAAATAAGTCCAGCCATTGAGATGAATTGTTGTCAAAGTTTTTTACTTCTTCTTGCCCCACAAGTTTTCCTTTGTTCGTTAGAAAATAAAATTTTACTTCGTCTTTATTGGGAAGTGGCGTGTCGTCAGTTTTTGCTGTCTTGTTCAAATATTGTTCTGCCTTCTTAATAAATGTTGCAGCCGCCTGCTTTAAATTGTCATGTCCCCTGCCACCAATAAAACCACCGCCTGAACTTAAATACAAACTTGCGTCACCAGATAAAAATGCAACAAGTGTTGCTGTTCCTTCTCCTAAATCCCAATCCATAATTACACCATAAACTTTTGTTTGGTTAGAGGGGAATTGAACTCCGATTTGTTCCATTGTCACACCCAAAGCTAAATTGCGTAAGTCTTGATATGGATTATTTTTAGGGTCAACTTTTTTTAATTGAGCTGTGTCTTGTGCATGTTGCTCCGTCATATTATTAGTGTCAGCCGAAGACTTGCTTTTACAACTTGTGATGAAAAAAACAAGCACAACAATTAATACAAGTCCTATAATTACATAAGCCATTTTCATTTTTTGTATATGTCGGTTGGTTAACCAAGAAGGCTGTCGTTAGAATGACTGCCAACGGTTTCGGGCTTTGCGTTCGGGCGGGTTTCGGAGCACAAAGTTTCAATTTATTACTAAAGTTCATTAGAAGCACAAAGCTCCAAGTTTGCACGTCAGCCCGCCTGACGCAAAACCCGTGTTATAGGGCGTTTTTCTTTCACATCTAACTAATATTTTTGTCAATAGTCAGCCGATACTCTTTACTCCAAAGGCGGCATGAAAAATACATAAACGATGATAGGACCAGTCCATAAATTACATACAAAGGTCTGCCAACTATTTCTCTGAACGAGTTATAAAAAGATATGTTATAAAATTGGCAAATATTATGAAAAGTCGCTAAGAAGCTGGCAACAATGACAACTCTAACTAACACATATCCCGTATGTGCCAATAATGTCGATTTGTTTTTCGGTGTTTTATAGAAAATGTCTAAAAAACGTCCTTTCTCATTGAAGTATAATTCTGAAACAAAGTCGGTCAGATTATTTGATGATGTCTGTCTTGTCGTTTTATACTTGAATGAATAGAAGTAGAATGCATAAATGATTAGTACAACAATAATTACATTGGCAGCAATTAAACCAGTCCAACCTACACCAAAAAATTTGTATAGAAGGTTTTGTTCGCCTGTCGGGTTGTCAAAAAACCAAAGACTTGTTGAATAAAAGTCACAGCCTCTTGCAAACACAAGTAGGAATGTCAGTAGAAAAAATTTCAGTTTCATAATATTTGTCGTTTGATTGTTGTTTATGCCGTTGTCGTTTTGTCATGTCCTAAAATAGGTTGACCATTTTTTGTTAGAAAATGATGTAAGGTTTTTTTTAGTTTTTTCTTGCACAAAAAATGAAGCGATAAAAAAGAGTGGGGGGAGCCCCTGCTTC
>JAKQEZ010000443.1 GCA_029558435.1 Bacteroidota bacterium | reverse complement strand
AAAAATATTTCTTCTTCCTGTTTTGTCTTTTCTTCCTGAAACTTTTTACATAGCTGAGAAACAATGAAACTGTAATGTTCTTTAAGTTTTTCCTGTCCAATCTTTACTTCAATTTGTGATAAGTATTTCGTTCCGATAATTCTTGCTAAAAAAGGATTTTCAACTAATTCATTTAATCTGCGTGTTAAGTAATCAATATTAATTTCTGCTTTTCCGTTTGTTTGGCTTTGTTCTTCAACAAATGATGCTTTACTCGAATCATCAAGGGTAATTGCAAATGCTTTCCTTTCTTTTGTTTCGTTACTTAATGATTTTTCAAGTCTTGAAAGAAATTCTTCATTCAATTCAAGTTTTGTAAAATCAACTTTCGGTCTGATGTCGCTTTCGTAATTAAAACGCCTTTTTGAACCGCTTTTATCAACCATTAGCCAAACTGGTAAATAAAATGAGTTTTGAAATTTATCGCTGAACTCTTTTTTTATTTTTACTGTTTTGGTAGCGTTTATCGCTTCATTATCACGAAATTTCAATTTTGTAACCAAGTCTTCAAGACCTTCATTTTTGAAACCGGTTGAAACCCTGTCTAAAATTTCTCGTGTATCCCCTTTTGTGTAATAAACATAGCTTTCATCCAGTTCTTTAACACCTGATTTTCTTGCAAACGGTTGTCGTAGAATTCTACCGACTAATTGGGTAACTCCTGTATTTGAATTTACATTTGGAATAATTCCCAGAATGTAGGCAAAAGAAAAATCCCAACCTTCGCGTAATGCTTCTTTTGTAATGATAAAGCGTACAGGACAATCCTGCGAAAACAGGTTAACATCTTCAATGTCATTTTGCGAACTTGTTTTAATTGCAATTTCATCGGGGTTTACTTCTAAGCTAACCAAATATTCTTTAACGTCAAGACTGTGAACCCTTCCTTTTCCTCTTTGGTCTTTGCCTGTTGCTTCAACTTGCAACAATGCAGTTGGACGAATATAAACTCCTGTATCTTTTTGATATTGCTTTGCAGTTTCTTCTAATTTTTCCCGATGCTCTTTTATTTCCTTTATCATCGCTTTCCAGTCGTTTTCCTGTTTGCTGATGGGTGGAAGAATGTGCATGTCGAGTTTTACCATTTCCTCCTCTTTAAGCTCAAGCCCTGTAATGGTAACCGAAACATTCATTTCCGCTTTTGGAGTAGCCGAAAAACCAAGAACAAATTCAGGATTTAAACTATCAATAGTTTTTCGGGCATTTTCAGAAAATACTTTGTGAATTTCATCAATGATTATGAATGGTTTTGAAATGCGGATTGCGTTTCCAAGACTTGTCATTATTAAAGGTTGCTCTGTGCCAAGTGGAGAAATAAAATCAAGGTTTGGAACTTGCTTTAATAACTGCTCGTGTAAGTCGTAACGATTATCGGCAGGAAAAAAACTGTCATAGCCGCCACTGTCCTGAAAAACTTTTAACGCTTCTTTTCCATTGGTGCGACTGATTGACTGAATCATGACGAACAGAACAACCAAATTTTCTTCAATATCATTTGTTGTTAATCGTTGTCCTTTTTCCAAGATAATAGTTCGGTTACCGCTACATTGGTCTAATAACTGGCGTAACGGATTTCCTTTGTCTCTAATTTTTTGAACAGTTTGGCTGTAAATGGTTTCACTCGGTACAATCCAAACTACAAGTCCTGTGCGTTTTTGGGCAAATAGGTTTTGATATTCACGAATTGACTCAACGGCAAGTAATGTTTTGCCTCCTCCTGTCGGAACTTTAATTATCATTCGTGGGTAACTGTTTCCAAGTCCGTTTGTACAACGGTCTTTATATTCCAAACTGCTTGTTTGAAAAGTTGTTTGCACCCAATTCAATGTATGACGCATATTATCAGGCAATGCCTGTTTCGCAATGTCAAACGATGTTTTGGTGTCTCGGGCAGTTTGCAAAAACTGCTTGAGTGCATTTACAACTTTTATCTGATATTTCTTTAAATACATAATTTTTTATTGGTTACGTTGAAACAAATTGTAAGGAATACCAACGTATTCAATTTGATTATCGGTTAAATATTCTTCGTCCAAAAAGCATGACGGAGCATAAACAATCCGTTTTTTACCCGGTTGCTGTTCTTTAATTTTTTCGGCAAGAGTTAAATTGAGTGCAAGACGAGTTAGCGTTTCATAATCCTGTTTGTAAACCAGATAAATGGCCTGTTTGCCATATTCGCCCACAAAAAAATCTTTCTCTTTTATTTTGTTTTCATCTTCAAGGTTTTCACCTGTACATAGGTAATAAACATATTTTGCAAACTGATTGTAAGTTGGCAATTGTCCCGCAAGCATTGTTTCTGCATCAAGTGGAATTCCAAGACGGAAATATTTAAAACCTGAATCATATCCGTATTTGTCAATAGCTCGTTTTACTCTTTCCCTAGTAATGTCTTTGCAAATATTTTTGTCGGGCTCGGCTTCGGAATTTTCGGGCATTTGAATCATTATGCAGGAAAGAAACTTTTCATTTGTTTTATTATAATCAAATAATGCATGCATGGTAGTACCAGAACCTGAATAACTATCTAAAACATAATCGTATTCCTCTGTGGATATTTCTATTATTCTTTTAATTATTTCTATTGGTTTTGGTGTTTCAAAAGGAGCTACACCATCAAATAATTCTTTTAAAACATTTTTACCATCCCTTGTTGTTCCAACATCTTTACCAAACCAAATAGTTTCGGGAACACGTCCTTTTACGTCCTTTAAATAAATTTTAAAAATTAGTCTGGTTTCATCTTGATTAAAAATAATTTGTTTTGATTCAATTTTTTTATTCATAGTCTCTTTACTAAATCTCCAACCATTGGAAGGAGGGCTTATTGTTTTACCGGAAGGTGTTTTGATATCGTAAATTAAATTTGGACGATACAATGAATTCCTAATATCTCCGGTTCTCCAATCTCCATTTGGATCATTATCAGGATTTGAATAATTTTTGTTATGCTCCTCAGTTCTTTCAAGAGTTTTAAGTCCAAATTGTTCAGTTTTTTGGTACATTAATAAATGATTATGATGTAATGAAAACTTATCCGAATAACCTTTTGCTTGAATGCTATGTTGCCAAATAATGTTTGCAAGAAAATTATCTTCACCAAAAATTTCGTTCAATATACTTCTTAGACTATATTGTTCATTGTCATCACAAAAAACAAATATTACTCCTTCGTCACTTAATAAATCCCTAAGCAACTTTATTCTGGGAGTCATCATACATAACCACTTGTCATGCTTTGTTAAATCCTCTATTCCAACTTCTTTTCCAATCCAATCCTTGATTAAAGGACTATTCACATTATCATTATAAATCCATCCATTTCCTTGTCCATTATCATTGCCGGTATTATAAGGAGGGTCAATACAAACACATTTTATTCGACCTGCAAACTGTGGTAAAAGTGCTTTTAAAGCAACAAGGTTATCGCCTTCAATTATCATATTACCGTTTGCCTTTTCAGGTTGGTAATGCAGTTCGGGCACTTCGTCCAATGTATGAAACGGAACAGCCAAATGGTGGTTCCAGATTATGTTTTTTCCTTTGAATTGGAGTGTTGGCATAGCTTTATATCGTTAAGTTTTTTATAATCTCTTTTAATTCTTCAATTTTCTCCACTGTAATGTTTCCATCTTCATAATTTTTCAGAACATTAAGGGGTTTTAAATCGCTTCTGTTTTTAGGTACTGGTGTAATACCTAAAAATGCTTCAAAATCTTTTTCAAAACCATGTAGTTTTGAAATTTTACTTTTCACAAATTCATTGATATACTTATGTTGTTTACTGTCCTCGTCAAAATCCATTAAAACAGAATGTGACAAACCAAATTTTGTAAGTAAAACAATATACCTGTGAATATTATACTTACCTAAGGCATCCAAACAATAAATATGTTTTTCTTTGATTACAGGCCATTTAGTGTTCATCATATAATCAATGAAAGCCTTTTCAGATGCACCTTCGCAAATTAGAACATGCTTGGCAAAAAACATTGAAGCTCTTTCTGTGTCAAGCCAAATAGAAAATTTTATTGATTCTTCCAATAACTTGACTTCCTCTGTTTTTTCGTTAATGAGTTTCTTCAATTCAGCTTCATCAGTAGCAGGTATACCGGCATCTATTTTACTCTGTAAAAATTGACTCAGTTCTGTACAATCAGTATAAAGCGACTTTAAAGTTGGCTCATCAATTTGAAAGAATTCACTAACTCCATTTTTCTTATCAATTCTTTTAATTTCAGTTAGTTTATTAATGTTTTTGCTTACGAAAATTGACGAATGTGAAGTACAGAAAACCTGTTGGTTGTATTCATTAGCAATCTGCTTTAATCCCAAATTCATTAACTCCTGTTGGCTCGGATGCAGAAAAGCTTCTGGTTCTTCAAATAATATTAATGTAAAGTCGGGATAAAACTCTTTTTTGTCACTTTCTTTTTTGCCTTCATCATACTTAGCTGCAAGTTTAATCATTGTATAAATCAAATGTCTTTGCAAACCTTGTCCTATATTTTTCATGTCAACCCTTTTTTTGCCGGATTGCAAATTATCATCCTCAATATAATGGTCAATTAGGTTTTTAATTATTAAGTCCGTTTTTATTGGGTTTACATCAAATCCAAAGGTGAATTGCCAGGTTTTTAATTCATTATTGATATCTTCTTTTAGGCTGTCCATTGAAGTTCCATCAGGTGAGGCTTCGGTTTTAAAGTCCTTGTTAAAGCTTTCAAAAGCCTTTCCTAAATCGCCAAATGCATCCGATTTTTCGAGTACTTTTTTAAAGACAAAACTTATTACTTGTCGAAGTGGAGAAGGTCCTGAAAGTTTAAAAGTGTCTTCAGTTTTTGCTATTTCAGGAATATAAATGATTTTACCTAGTTTGGCTTGAGAAACATTTTTTGCTCCATAAAAATTATTCTCTGATATTGAACCATCTTTTGATATGTAGAAAATATTACTATTGTCTTTGCTGACTTTATCCTTATCTGATGATTCAAAATATCTTCTTACTATAAGAATGTTGTCGTCTCTTTTGTACTCATCTTTTATCTTTTCTTGTTCTTCATTCGTTGTAATAAATTCTAATTCAATCCAGCTTTCAGAATCAGTTGTATCAGTAAGTTTAGGGAAGTCAGATTTCTTATCGTACTTATATCCTTCATTTTCATAAAAAGCTCTTAAAGCGGTAATAATGTTTGTTTTTCCAGAATTATTCTCACCAACAAAAAGAGTAAAATCTTTACAATCAATAACCTGATGAATTATTGAACGGAAGTTATGTATTGTGGTTTTCTGTATTTTCATTTTTTATCCTTATGTTTTTTATATTTCAATTGTTTCTCAGCAACTTTCAGTGCTTCAAGCCCAAAATCTTCGTCTTCTAATTCATAAAGTACCTTTTCACTTAAAAAGTCAATGACGAGTTTGTCCGAATTAGCTTTATAAAGGTCAGCCAATTTCAAAACTAATTCTTTTGAGAATTTTCTCTCCCCACGCTCCATTTTACTCAATATTGCAATGTCGATATCGGTTTGCATAGCAGCTTTTCTCAATGATAATCCTGCCTGTTCTCTTAATTCTCTTAATTTCAATCCTAGTGTTGACATTTTCTGTGTTGACTAATTATGTCAAAGGTAATACATTTTTTACTTATTGAGTTCTGAAGATTTCAATTATTTATCAACAGTTTATTATCAACGGGCGGGTCTGCAAAAAAAGCATGTGTGTGGCTGCGAAGGGACGGTTGTAAGGAAGGGCAGCCACACTCTTGCTTTTGTGGGCTGGGTTTTCCTTTTTTCTTTGTCTTAATGCAGCAAAAATTTCATTGTCATTCTGTCGTTGTCTTTTTTCTCGGCTTGCTTGTAACGGACCGGGCTATGGCCAGTAAGGGATTTGAAAGGACGGACCTCTCAGATCGCTGGTGAGCCAAACCGTTTATCATCGATTCTTTGTTTAAAGAGGTTATTAAAATT
>JAKQEZ010000433.1 GCA_029558435.1 Bacteroidota bacterium | reverse complement strand
CCCATTGGCTAAAGACCAATGGGCTTCCTGCTTCGCAGACGAAGCTATTGCTTCATCTCCACAGGCGTTACTTCCCGAAATTCCTTCGGTAGTTGTTATTTTATAGAACGCAAACCTTTTCACGTTGATAGAGGCGTTCGTGTCCCTATCCAATGTGTGTCCGTTTTCGCAAGTCCAAATTCTATCTGACAATTTTAGATTGTTATTTGTAACTCCACAAATATTACATTGCTTACTGCTTGGTTCAAACCGCCCTATTTCTAAGATGTTTTTACCTTGCCACTCGGCTTTGTATTTCAACATCGTGAAGAATATTCCCCAACCTGCATCGCCAATAGATTTTGACATCCTGCGGTTTCGCATCATTCCTTTAACATTCAAATCTTCAACACAAATCGTATCGTATTTAGAAAGTAATTCATGGCTGATTTTGTGCCACATATCCTTTCTTTGGTTTGATGTTTTTTCGTGTTGTTTTGCAACTTTTCTGTTCCATTTTTGACGATTAGCAGAGCCTTTTACTTTTCTACTTCTCCATCGGTTCATCCTATTTAGCCTTTTTTCTGCTTTGCGATACCATTTTGGATTTTCATACTTGGTACCGTCTGAACAAATTACAAGGTCTTTAATTCCAACATCTATACCCACTGCTTTGCTTTCGTCAATGGTCTTTTTTGTTGGTATTATTTCGCTTGTTTCAACTAAAAAGGAAATATAGAACTTTCCTGTTGCTGTTTTGGAAACTGTTGCTTGTCTAATTTTTCCTTCAAACTTTCTGTGCAATACGGCTTTAATACTCTTGAATTTAGGTATTGAAACTGTATTGTTTTCAAAGTTTACTTTTGAATTTTGCGGAATACTAAAACTACCACCACAAACCTTCTTTTTGAATACAGGGTATTTACCTCGCTTCTTGAAGAAGTTTTTGAAAGAAGTTTCAAGATTGATTAAGCTAACTTGCAAACTTTGCGAATTAGACTTTTTAAGCCACTCGTTAGCTTGCTTTAGTTGAGGTATTTTAGCTTGAATATCATACCTGCTTAACCCCTTCTTATATTCTGCATAATACTTATTAGATAAGTCTAAAGCATAATTATACAGCCATCGAACATTGCCAATGTGTTGGTTTAGTTCAATTTCTTGTGCCATTGTGGGCATCAGTCTGTATTTGTACGCTTTCAACATTGATACAAATATAATACATTTTATCTAATTGGACAAATTTAGATAAAATATTTCAAAGATCTTTTGTCGCTTACATCCCACCCACTAAAGATGAGTGGGATTTACGCTCCATTTATTTTAAATTCAACTGTGGTGCTTCGTATTGGCTTTAGTGCTGAAAATCCGCCACATCGTATAGCACCGATACGTTGTAGGCAATTTGACGGCTACCATTCATCATCATCAAAATCAAACTGCCTTTCTCTAAAATTTTCTTCAATATCTTCATAATGGCTATCAAGTTCTTTCCAACTTTCTTTGCCAGACTTATCGTAATAATTTGCTCGACAATTAGAGTTAGGGCAATAATAATGTGGGTAACTGCACTCATCTTCATCACCTTCATAATATTGTAATTCAACCTCTGTTTTGCATTTTTGACAAGTACACAATTCGTAAGGCTCTTTTAAATTTGCGTAACGCCTTATTATACTTGCGACTTCATCAACTCTTTCATTAGAGTAAGACAAATACCCACATAGAAATAACGCTACATTTTTAAACCTGTCGTGTGGCTTGACTAAACTGCCTACAACATTGGTTTTGTGCAAGTTGGGCTGACGTGGTTTATTGAGCTTTTGTTCTTCTATGATCATTTGTACTTAATTGAAAATTTGTAATTCTATTTCCCCACCTGCATAAAGCACCCGACCGTTA
>JAKQEZ010000431.1 GCA_029558435.1 Bacteroidota bacterium | reverse complement strand
CAACTTTATTTTTGGCGATTTAACGGGGTAAAATAACACTTTCCTAGAAACAGAGAGGGAAATCTTACAGGTTTCCTTCCTGTTTTGAAGTTATTTTGACGTAAAATCTAAAAGTTGCATTTATAACTTGAATTTAATTTTTATCAAGTTCACTTATTTTTTTATCTGCTGCTTTTGTTGATTATCTTGCTTTAGGCTGGAAATCTTGTGCCTTTCGTCGTTTATTTTCTATGCATAGTAAATCAAAATCAGGTGACTGGTGGTGTTGGTGTTTGAGTATTTTCAATTTATACGATTTTTTTTCGTTATTTTTTTCGTTTGGTTTGTTCTATGTTATTTCAAGTATAATTGTAAAACTTGGAGGTTTTTCTTTAATTAATTTAGTTCCTTCAGTTCCCCTTCAATTTATTATCGTTTTTTTGTTGGCGGATTTAAAACATTATCTATGGCACCGATTTATGCATATAAATCCTTTTTGGGAGTTGCATAAATATCACCATTCTGCAACTGAACTAAATTTAATTACTGCATTTCGAGGACATTTTCTTGAAAAAGGTGTAGGTACTATTTTTGATGGCATCTTATTTTCCATTCTTGGAACCCCTATTGTTCAATTTAATACACTTCAAATAGGTAAACAATTTTATGATCAGTTAATTCATTCAGATATAAATTGGTCTCTTGGTTGGGTAGGAAGACATATTTTAATTTCTCCAAAAACACATAAAATCCACCATTCTTCTCAGCCTGAATTTTATGATAAAAATTTTGGAACTTTTTTTGTTTTTTGGGATAAAATATTTGGAACTTACATAAATACCGATAAAAAAATCACAATTGGTGTGAATGGTTACGTTACAAAAGGTTTTTGGATGGATATGTTTGAAGGCAATCGTTCTTTTATAAGTGCTGTTTTAAAATTAATTAAACCCAAGAAGTACAATTCCTCCATAAAGTAAACATTAAAAATTTTGCTAACTTTGTTTTTTTAAAATAAAAAGTAAACTTTTAATTTATCCTCTAATAATCATGAAGGAATCTATTCAATACAACGACAAAGTAACGGAAAACATTTCGGAGCATTACGTAGATATTCTAAAACAAATTGGCGAAGATCCACAACGCGAAGGGTTGTTAAAAACTCCTGAACGTGTGGCTAAAGCCTTGCAGTTTTTGACACATGGTTATGACCTTAATCCCGATGAAATCATGCAAGAAGCAATTTTTCATGAAAACTATTCGGAAATGGTTATTGTAAAGGATATTGAAGTTTACTCGATGTGTGAACACCACATGTTGCCATTTTTTGGAAAAGCACACGTAGCCTACATTCCCAAAGGAAAAATTGTTGGTTTGAGTAAAATTCCACGCATTGTGGATGCTTATGCACGCAGGTTGCAAGTGCAAGAACGCCTAACATTGGAAATTCGCGATTGCATCAAACGCACACTAGACCCAGTTGGTGTAGCAGTTGTTTTAGAATGCTCACACATGTGTATGCAAATGCGTGGGGTTGAAAAACAAAATTCTACAACTACCACTTCTGCTTTTACGGGTATTTTTTTAAACAACGATTCTACACGTAAAGAATTCATCAATTTGGTGCAAGCAAACTTGCATTAATTCCTTGAATAACTATCAATTATTACAATTACACATTTGTTTTATTGACAGATTGTCATACTATTTTTATTGATTTTACGCTTTTTGTCACTGTTTTTACTAAAAAATGTGAAAAAACACTGCATTTCAAGAATTTGTATTTTATTTGATATAAATACAGAAAATAATTGAATATGACAGGATTTACATTTGGTCCGGCAATGGTTATCGGACTCGTTTTTATGGCACTTGGTTTACTTGTAAGTTTTATATTGAAAAGAAAATTTGCAAAATACAGCCAAATTCCTTCTCAACGTGGTTTATCGGGTAGGGAAGTGGCCGAAATGATGTTGAAAGATAATGGAATTTATGATGTTCGAGTGATTTCTGTTGAAGGTCAACTTACCGACCATTACAACCCGATGAACAAAACCGTAAATTTATCGCACGATGTGTATAACGGAAGAAACGCAGCTGCTGTTGCAGTTGCAGCTCACGAGTGCGGACATGCTGTTCAGCATGCAAAAGCTTATGCACCATTAAATTGGCGTTCAAAATTGGTTCCATTGCAACATGCTAGTGGTATGATACTCAACGTGATAATGATGGCAACAATTTTTGGTGGTGCTTTTTTACATTCCATTTTTCCAGTAAAAACTATGTTGTTAGTTGTAGTTATTGCCTATGGTGCGATTGCTTTATTTAGTGTGGTTACACTTCCAGTAGAGTTTGATGCATCCAAACGAGCATTGGCATGGATAAAAGACAGTGGAGTTGCAACTCACCAAGAATATGAGCAATCAAAAGATGCATTAAAATGGGCGGCTACAACCTATGTAGTTGCTGCTCTAGGTGCTATTACAACTGTTCTTTACTATTTATCTATGTTGTTGGGAAGAAATGAGGATTAGTTTAATTTTTGTTAATTTTTTTTCAATCTAAATAAATTTAACTAGTTTTATATTGTTAGTTTAAATTTAAAATCAAATAGTTATGGGAAGACCACCTTCAAAACCTGCTCGTTTGAAAGACGGTTTTTATATTGAAGTTAAAAACCCAGGTAGTGGAACAATTATATTACGAAGAGACACTGAACAGCAAATGTTATTAGCTGCAAAAGAATATGCTAGAACAAAAGAAGTTGTTGTTTTAGGTGAAATGAAAAACGATAAATGGATTGATTAATCACTTTATTTTAAATTTAAAAGCGGTTGTTTTGTTAATAAAGCAACCGCTTTTGTTTTATTAACTTTTGAGTTCTTTTATTCACTTTTATAAAATTAGTTATTTTATAACTAGTTGATTTTTATATTTTTAAAATAGGTAGTTTTAAACGATTTTTACAGCTAAATTGTTAATTACTGTTTATAAAATTCAATAAAATTTTCTTTGAAATATAAAATACCTGTATATACAAGATTGAAAATGAAAAATCAAAACAAGTTAGCCATTTTTTAAACACTTTTTTTCAGCAATTCATTAACTTTTTTTAAGACGAAAATAACGATAAAATAATAAACATTTGGTTGTTTAACATTGAATGGTGTAATTTGTTAATTACTTTATAAATAGTTTATTTTTAAAAGGTTAAACTATTATTATTGTAAATAAAAAGTTAATAAGTATTAATATCTTAATAAAAGAATAAATTTTTAAAAATTCTATTCACATATTAACAACAATAATAATGAATAATAAAAATTTTAAAAATTAATTTTTCTTTATTTTTTTTTATTTATCTAAAATCTATTTTTTTCTGTATTTTCGATTTTTTATAATATAACAATCACTGTTTATCAATTAAATAATGCATCGTTTTTTTAAAATATTCAAATTCTACCAAACGGATGATATTGATTTCAGGCTCTATAAAAAACGTGAAATTGATTTTAAACGATTAGCAATTCTAAACAGTATCGTATATGTTGTTGTTTTTCCACTTTTACTTTTTTATTTAAATAATTCCGAAATATCAAAAGTTTATTATAATACCAGTATAATTTACTTGTTCTTATTTCCATTTATTCTAATTTTAAGTTGGTTATTCCCGGCCCTTAGAAATAAGCTCTATTTGTTTGTACTTATATTTATGTACACATTGACATTGTACATATTTTTAGATTTGGTAGAACATAATTTTCAATTTGTAGATGTACTTAGTTTCTTTGTTTTATATACTGTTTGTATTTTTTTAATTCAGCAGTTTTCTCATGGCTATATATACATTATTTATGTTGTTTTATTGACTTTATATTCCTTTATATTTATTGATAACAATCAGCCAATTTCTAAAAATTTATTTTTATTCTATATTTTAAGTATCTCATTTATGGGAGTTTTTTCTATATTCCTTAGAAATAAAACCTTAAAATCTATTAACAACATCAATAAATATTTACGCACTATTTCAAGAGGTAACAAATTTGGGTTTTTTATTATGAAAATTGAAGGTGGTTACTTAAAACTTATAGATTATGATAATGATTTTACTTTATCCATCCTTGAAGATGTAAAAGACATTAATTCAGTTGAAGAAATTACTAATTTAATTAATGCTATTATTCCAAATGAACACTTATTTGAAATTAAACAAATTAAAGAAAATGAATATTTGACTAAAGTTTACAATTACCATAAAAAAGATCTAGAATTTAATTTTTCTTTACTAAACTTTAATAAAAGTTCATTTATACTTTTAAAAATTAACGATGTATCTGATATTTTTAAAAAACAAGAAGATTTAAGAATAAACGAGGAAAAATACCGTCATCTGTACAATGAAAGCCAGGCTGGCGTTTTTACTTTAAACGATTATTTTACAATTATCAATTTAAACCATACTTTTTACAACATGTTTAATAGAGAACTTTCAATTGGTTCTACATTTTTAAACAATATTGAAGATAAGAATGAAATTTTAGACATCTTAAAAGAAGAAGGAAAACTAATTAACTACCAAACCCATATAACTTTAAAGTCAAAAGAAATAAAATGGGTAGTAATAAGTTTCTTTTATGATTTTAATAAAAATTTGATTGAGGGGTCAATTATTGATATATCTGAAATTCAAAAAGTGAATAATGAACTGCGTCAAAGTGAAGAAAAATTTAAACTTATTTTTGAAGACTCAAATGATGCAATCATCATTTTAGATGAGAGTCTTGTTATTGATGTAAACAGAAGGGCTATACAATTGTTTGGCATTCCTAAAACAGAATTTATTGGCTCTGATTTATGGGATTTAACAAAAAATTCTTCAGAAGAATTAATAAAAAAACTTAAAATTCAATTAATTAAATTACGTTTTTCACGGTCTATAAAGTTTAATTGGACTTTTGAAGGAAGGTATGAACCAATAGAGGTAGAAGTTGCGATTGTCGAGTTGCTAATAGGTAAAAAGAAAAAATATCAATGTATTATTCACGATATTACGGAGAAAAATAAAGCTTATCGAGCAATCGAAAAATCAACCAAAAACTTTCAATCGGTTTTGGAAAGTACACCAGAGGGAATTTTGATTGCTAAAGATGGTGCTATTTTATATGCTAACAAGGAAATGTATAATTTAACCAATACTACGTTACTTGATATCAAACATTTATTTATAGAGAATGATCAGAAAATATTTAATAAATTACTAAAAAAATCGTTTCCAACTAGATATCAAGATCAATTACACATTCTTATTAATAATGTTATAACACCTGTTAATATAACTATTGTAAACACTACTTTTGCTTCTTCAGATGCTTTATTAATTATGATGAAAGACGTTTCTTTGGAAATGAAGCTATCAAAAGAAATTTTAAGAGCTGAATTTGCAGAAGAAACCAATAAAAAATTAGAAAATGAAATTAAAGAACGTAAAAATGCAGAAAAAGAAATTCAAAACTTACTACTTAAAACACAAGCAATTTTCGATTCCTCCTCTAATATCATTTTAGTTACAATTGACTTAGAAAAAAGAATCACTTATTTCAATAAACACAGCGTATTTTTCTTCAAAAGTTTATTGAATATGAAGTTAAAAGTGGGTACTTCTATGGATTATTTCTTTAAACTCTACTATTCTCGAGATAATACTGACGCAGAAGAACTTAACTATTTTAACCATTATTTTGAAAAAGTGAAACAAGGTAAATTTAGAACCTACGAGTTTGAAATTAAATTACCTTCAGGAAGTAAATGGATTGAAGTTTTTATGAATCCAATTTTTGATACGGATGGAAACGTTATTGAAATTTCATTAATGGGCCACGATATTACCTTGAAGAAAAATATTGAACACGATACTATGGAATCGTTAAAAGAAAAAGAAATTCTATTAAAAGAGATTCACCACCGTGTTAAAAATAATTTGCAAGTAATTTCAAGTATATTAAATTTACAAAGTTCGTTTGTTACTGATCCAAACACTTTAAATGTATTGTTGGAAAGTAGAAATAGAATTCGTTCAATGGCTATTATCCACGAAAATCTCTATCAAACTAAAAATTTCTCTTCTATTGATTTTGCTGGATACATTAAAAATCTAGTAATAAACATTGAAAGTTTATTCCATTCAAACGATAAAAAAATTGATATAATTTTTGATTTGGATAGCACAAATTTAAGCTTGGACCAAGCTGTACCTTCTGGACTTATTTTAAATGAACTTATTACCAACGTTTTTAAATATGCATTTATTAACAATAATGATAATCAATTATTTATATCTTTGAAAAATACGAATGACATTATTCAATTCACTGTTAAAGATAATGGTATTGGTTTGCCAATAGATATGAATATTGATGAATTAGATTCGTTAGGTTTACAATTGGTTGTAACTTTGTGCGACCAATTAGATGCAACATTAAGTTATAAAGTAGATAATGGAACCGAATTTTTAATTACTTTTAAAAAATTATAACAAACCATCATGAATAATATTAAAGTACTTGTAGTTGAAGATGAATCTATTGTATCAAAAGATATACAAAACAGCCTTAAAAAATTAGGATATATTGTTGTTGGAGCTGCTTCAACGGGTGAAAAAGCAATACAATTAGCTGCAGAAACTTTACCCGATGTTATTTTAATGGATATCATGCTTAAAGGCGACATGGATGGAATTACAGCTGCAGAAACAATTAAAAAGAATGCTAATATTCCAATTATATTTTTAACTGCTTATGCGGATAGTGCCACTTTATCAAAAGCAAAAATTACAGAACCACATGGTTATATTTTAAAACCATTTAAAGAAATTGATTTGCATACCAATATAGAAGTTGCTATTTATAAACACGGTAAAGAACAAGAAATTGTGAAAGAACGTGATATGTTGGCACAATTGGTTGAAAGTAAAGAAGGTCCAACATCCGATTCAATTTTTATTAAAGCCAACAATAAATTGATTAAAATTAATAAATCGGATATCTATTTTATAGAAGCATTGAAAGATTACGTTGTTATTAATACAAAAGATACACGTTATACCATTCATTCAACTATGAAAGATATTGAACAAAAAATGGGTACAGAAAACTTTATTCGTGTACACCGTTCGTTTATTGTACGTTTAGATAAAATAACTTCTATTGATTTTCCTAATCTATATTTAGAAGACGATAAAAAAATGGTACCAATTGGAGGTTCTTATCGTGATGAATTAAATAACCGTATAAAAACTTTATAATTGTTAATTTTTTGATTCATAGCCTTATTTACATTATTTTAGATATGAAATAAGTTTTAAACATGTCAATTTCTAGTTTTGATCGGTTACTTCTACAAATAGATTTATTCATACGTAAATTCTATCGCAATCAATTGATTAAAGGTGTAATCTGGTTTATTGGCATATTTCTTTTTACTTTTATTCTCATTACAACACTCGAATATTTTGGCCGTTTTAACACGCCTGTTCGTGCTTTTTTATTCTTTTCTTTTATTGGTGTTAATGTTTTTATTCTCTTAAAATACATCGTTCATCCTTTATTACAATTATTTTCTTTTGGAAAACGTATTAACCGCTTCCAAGCATCCGAAATTATTGGAAAATTCTTTCCTACTATTTCGGATAGATTAGTCAATACATTGCAATTAAACGCCGATTTAAGCAATCAAACTGGAAATATTGAATTATTACGTGCCAGTGTGCAACAACGTTCTGAAAACCTCTCAATTTTTCATTTTTCGGATGCAATTGATGTTAAAGAAAACCTTAAATACGTAAAATGGATTGCACCCATTTTTTTATTGCTTCTTTTTATTGCTATTGTTAGTCCAAAATTATTTACGGATGGTACAAAACGTGTTGTGCAATACAACAAAGAATTTATTCCAGAAGCACCTTTTGATTTTATTGTCTCTAATTTTCCATCAGAAATAGCAGAAGGTAGTGATTTAACCATCCAATTAAAATTAAAAGGAAACGAACTTCCATCATCTGTTTATATAGTTACACCACAAGGTAAACAATTAATGTCTGTTACTGGTAGAAATTCTTTTTCAGCGGTTATTCCAAAAATACACGAAGCAGGAAGTTTTTATTTTGTAGCTAATGATTTTTCTAGTAAAGAATACCATTTTTCTATTATTGGAACACCCTCACTCGGTAAGTTTTCAGCAGAATTAGTTTTTCCAAAATATCTTGGAAAACAAAATCAAACAATTGATAATGTTGGTGATATGTTATTACCAGAAGGTACAATAGTGAAATGGTCGGGCGTATCTAAAAACACCGATCAATTGCAAATCAATATTGGAAATAAACAATCAACATTCATTAGTACTGGTTTTAAAGTCAGCCATCAGTTTTTTACTACAACGCCCGTTCAATTATTTTTACAAGGAAATAAACCACAATTTAACGATACCATTGCTTTTAATGTGAATGTAATTAAAGATGAATTTCCATCCATTCATGTTGAAGAGTTACAAGATTCTATTGCCACTTCTGTTCGTTATTTTTCTGGAAAAATTGCAGATGATTACGGTTTAACACACTTAAAATTTATTTACAGCATCACTACTAAAGATGGAGTTACTAGAAAAGAAAACATGAATGTTAAGCCTGTAGCCGGTTTATCGGATGATTTTTCTTTTGCTGTTGACTTTTTAAGAGAAAATATTCAATTGGATGATAAAATAGAATATTATTTTGTTGTTTCTGATAATGATGGTGTAAATGGTTCAAAATCAACAAAAAGTAAATTATTCGTTTATCAACTTCCATCGTTAGAACAGCTAAATCAACAACGTGAAACAATTCAAGAAAACAGTAAACAAAATTTACAAAATTTATTTTCTCAATCAGAGAAATTCATGGATGATTTAAAAAAGCTCCAAAATGAGTTATTGAATTCAAAATCAAATAATTGGAAACAAAAAAATAAAATTGAAGAGCTTAAAAAACAACACGAAGAGTTATTAAAATCCTTGCAAGAAACTAATAAACAATTACAACAAAGTACAGAAGAAAAGTCTAAATTATCCAAAGAAAATGAAGAATTACTTGAAAAACAACAACTTTTGGATGAGTTAATGAACAAGTTAATGGATTCTGACATGATGAAATTGTTGGATGAATTACAAAAATTATTAGAACAAAATCAAAAATCTGAACAACAACAAAAATTAGATGAACTAAAACTATCCAACGAACAAATGAATAAACAATTGGATAGAAGCATTGAAATGCTAAAAAAAATGCAAGTAGATGAAAAAATTGATGCCATTGAAAATGAATTAATAAAATTAGCTGAAGATCAATTAGCATTAAAAAAAGAAATAGAAACTAAAAATTTAGATAAAAACAAAGCACAAGAAGAACAGTCTAAAATAAATGAGCAATTCAATCAACTAAAAGAAGATTTAAAAAAATTGGAAGAGTTAAATAAAGAACTCAATCGTCCAATGGAATTACCTTCATTAGAAAAAGAACAAAATTCGACAGAACAAGAGCTAAATAATGCACAACAAAATTTAAGTAAAGGCAAGAATAAAAGCGCAGGAGAAAACCAACAAAATGCTGCCGAACAAATGCAAAAAATGGCTGATCAAATGGACGCAGCGCAAAATGAAGCTAACAAAGAACAACAAGGCGAAGACATGGAAATGTTGCGTCAAATTTTAAAATCTTTAGTTACACTTAGTTTTGAGCAAGAACAATTAATTTCTAATTTTTCATCTATAAAATCACAAGATCCAAATTATAGAAAATACGGAAGATTGCAGCGTTCCATTATCGATAAAACAATTCCAGTAAAAGATAGTTTGTATGAACTTGCTAAGCGTCAACCCATGTTATCTGATTTTGTTGACAAAGAATTAAAAACAATTCAATATAATCATAAACAAGCATTAAACAATATTCAAGAACGTAATTTACGACAGTTAAATGCTAACCAACAGTTTGCAATGACTTCTTATAACAATTTAGCATTAATGCTCAATGAATCATTGCAACAAATGCAACAAAATATGCAAGCCATTATGAAAGGTTCTGGAAGTTGTAGTAATCCTGGTGGTAAAGGAAAACCTAGTTCTGGTGAAGGACAGCTTGGAAATATGAAAGAACAGTTGAAAAAGCAATTAGAACAAATGAAAAATGGTTCTAATCCAGGTGGTTCGGAAGGAGGTAATAAACCTGGTAATAACGGTAAGAATGGTGATTCAAATCCTTTTGGTTTATCCAACAAAGAGCTTGCAAAAATGGCTGCTGAACAAAGTGCAATACGCCGTAAGTTAGAAGAATTGCGCAATGAGTTAAATAAAGATGGAAAGGGCGCAGGTAATCAACTCAATCCTTTGATTAAAGAATTAGAAAAACAAGAAGAAGAATTAGTGAATAAAAAGTATTCAGATAATTTATTAAAACGTCAACAAGATATTTTAACACGACTTTTAGAATCTGAAAAAGCTATTCGTGAAAGAGGGTTTGAAGAAAAAAGAGAATCAAATTCTGGAAAAAATGAAAATTATAGTAACCAAATTCGATTTGATGAGTATAACAAAGAAAAATTAAAACAAATTGAATTATTGAGAACGGTTGATCCAGTTTATAATAAATACTATAAAGATAAAGCCAATCAATATTTCAATTTAATTAAGTAATTTCTATGTTCGTAAATATGAGAGAAGGATTTACACTAATTAATGAAATAACTATTCCATCTTCTTTTGATGCAATGCACGATGTTGAATCAATGATTGATACGGTTTGTTCTAAAATGGAAGTCAACGAAAGTTTTGGAAATATTTTAATTGCTGTAACAGAAGCTGTGAACAATGCTATTTTACATGGTAATAAAAGTCAGTCAACGAAACAAGTTAAATTAAAATCTGCCGACAATCAAGATTCTTTTTGTTTTATTATTGAAGACGAAGGAAATGGTTTTGACTTTAATTCATTGCCAGATCCAACTGCACCAGAAAACATTGAAAAAGAAAATGGACGCGGTATTTTTTTAATGCGTAATCTTTCTGATGAAGTTGAGTTTGAAAATAACGGAAGTCGCGTTACTATCTATTTTTCTAAACAATTATGATAGATATAAATTTCGAAGATATTGAACCAATCAATGAAGTAAATGAAGAGTTTCTTACACAGTGGTTGGATAAAGTAACACAATTAGAAAATAAAAAATTAGGTGAATTAACATTCATCTTTACTTCCGATGATTATTTATTAAAAGTAAATCAACAATATTTAGAGCACGATTATTATACCGATATTATCACCTTCGATTATTGCGAAGACGATTATGTTATTGGGGATTTATTTATATCAATAGATAGAGTAAAAGATAATGCTCAAACTAATAACACCACATTTCAAAACGAACTCAATCGCGTTATAGTTCATGGTGTTTTGCATTTATGTGGATATAAAGATAAATCAGAAGTTGACGAGCAATTAATGCGTCAAAAAGAAAATCAAATGTTAGCTTTAATTTAATGTTCCACGTGAAACATTCTTTTTTTATAAAACCTTTTTTATTCTTTGGGTAGATTTCAGTAATTTTGCACCCTGTTAAATTGTTTCACGTGAAACATCTTTTTTGAAAAATGTTAAAAGATTACGATATAATTGTTGTTGGTGCCGGTCATGCTGGTTGTGAAGCTGCAAATGCTGCGGCAAAAATGGGAAATAGTGTGTTGTTGGTGACAATGAACATGAATACCATTGCACAAATGAGTTGTAACCCGGCAATGGGAGGAGTTGCAAAAGGTCAAATTTTGCGTGAAGTGGATGCATTGGGTGGGGGTTCTGGATTTGTTTCGGATGTAAGCGCAATTCAGTTTCGTATGTTGAACCTTTCAAAAGGTCCGGCTATGTGGTCGCCACGCACTCAAAATGATCGAATGCTTTTTTCAGAACAATGGCGTTTGTTGTTGGAGCGTAATCCGAATGTGGATTTTTGGCAAGACATGTGCAACGGTTTGTTGATAGAAGGAACAAAAGTTGTGGGTATTAAAACACAAATGGGAATTCCAATCAAAGCAAAAGCGGTGGTGTTAACCAACGGGACGTTTTTAAATGGGTTGATTTATATTGGTGAAAAACAATTTGGCGGTGGACGAGCAGCAGAAAAAGCAGCAACTGGAATTACAGAAGAATTAATTCAATTGGGTTTTGAGGCCGGAAGAATGAAAACAGGAACGCCCCCGCGCGTAGATGGTCGCTCGCTCGATTACTCAAAAATGGAAATTCAATACGGTGATGAGAATCCAGGGAAATTTAGTTTTGGAAACACCAAAGCGCTTACAACTCAACGTCCGTGTCATATAACATATACCAACGAACAAACACACGAATTGTTGAGAACAGGTTTCGACCGCTCACCAATGTTTAATGGTGCAATTAAAAGTACAGGTCCGCGCTATTGTCCAAGTATCGAAGATAAAATTAATCGATTTGCAGATAGAGATCGTCACCAAATTTTTGTTGAACCAGAAGGATGGAATACGATAGAAATTTATGTCAATGGTTTTAGCACCTCGCTACCAGAAGAAGTGCAGTTAAAAGCAATGCATTCTATTCCAGGTTTTGAAAATGCTAAAATGTTTCGACCAGGATATGCAATCGAATACGATTACTTTCCGCCAACTCAGTTAAAACATACATTGGAAACAAAGTTGATTGAAAACTTGTATTTTGCTGGTCAAATAAACGGAACCACAGGATACGAAGAAGCAGCTTGCCAAGGATTAATGGCAGGAATCAACGCTGCAAGAAAAATCAACGAACAATCACCTTTGATTTTAAGTCGTAACCAAGCTTACATTGGTGTGTTGATTGATGATTTAATAACCAAAGGAACTAAAGAACCTTACCGCATGTTTACCAGCCGTGCCGAATACCGTATATTGTTGCGTCAAGACAATGCCGATATTCGTTTAACAGCTTTGGCACACGAAATTGGAATGCAAGACGATGCGGCTTTGAAAAGAGTGGAAGAGAAGGTGGCCGGAACAGAATCGCTTAAGCGCGTGTTGCGCAAAGAAGGTGTTGCACCAGCAACCATCAATTCGTTTTTACAGGAAAAAGGAAGCAGTGAAATTGATCAACAAGTAAAATTCAGCACTTTGTTGGCTCGACCAAATATTTCGCTTTCAGAATTATTGCCGTTTAGTAAAGAAGCTAAAGAATTGGCAAATGAACTGAATGAGAAAAATCCAGATATTCTGCCTCAAACAGAAATTCAAATGAAATACGAAGGCTATATTCAACGTGAAGAAGATGTGGCTATCAAAATGAATCGCTTGGAAAATGTTAAAATTCCAGAAGCAATGGATTACAATGCCCTCAAAAGTATTTCCATCGAATCGAAAGAAAAATTAAATAAAATTCGCCCGGCAACCATCGGTCAAGCGTCTCGCATTTCTGGGGTAAGTCCAAGCGATATTTCGGTTCTTTTAATCGCTTTAGGAAGATAATTTACGTAAAATATTGATAATCAATAAAATATATAATTTTTATAGCTTAAAAAACACGTCCTCTCTAATCGATTATCTCGTAGTGGTGAAGGTGTTTTCCTTTCAGACGAGATAAAAGTTGCTTAAAACGCAAAAAAACAATGTTTCACGTGTAAAGACGTATAATTTTTGGTTGTTTAAATGAATTTCTACGTTTGATTAAGATTTATCTGATGAATTAAAAAATATATATCCAAAAAAGAGTAGTTGTAAATGGTTGGACTATTAATCTCAAAAATTAATGAGATACGTTTAATTTTAAATTTCTTCCGAGTCCTTGTCTAAAAATTCTCATCAATGTTGAAAGTCTAATATCACTAGCATTATTTTCAATGCGGGAGATGTATGTTTTTGTTGTTCCACATTTTTCGGCTAACTGTTCTTGAGTTAAACCTTGTTCTTTACGAAGTTCTTGAATCAATGCACCAAGTTTAAATGCTTCAAACTCTTCTTCGTATTGTTCTCTTATTTCAGTTCCACGCTTACCATATTGTGCATCTAAATGATCTGAAAACGAGGTTAATCTATTAGTTGTTGCTTTTTTGTTCATCGAAGTATTATTTTTTAATTTTTTCTGCTAATTCTATTTCTTTTTTAGGTGTCTTTTGCGTTTTCTTTTGAAATCCATTTATCAGAATTATAAGATTTCCTTTGTCAAAAAAACTAAAAACTCTGTAAATATCAGAACCAACTTCTACTCTAATTTCATATAGCCCAGAAGTATTTGTCATGTGCTCAAAATATTTTTTTGGAACACGTTCTAAAGTCGCAATTAATTGCAATGTCCAGTTAAATTTCTTTTGTACATCAGGTTTTAACGTATTAAAAAAATCAAGATAATGATTGTCATAATAAAATAGTTGTCGAACAATCTTATCTCTCATTTATAATTATAGTTTATAAACACAAAGTTAGCTAATTAGATAACATAAAAACAAAAAATTCCTATCAAAATTAAACAATATGACCAAAATCATATATTTTCTAAAATTTATGGTTGAACTTTGCAGCCGAATTTTATAAACAGTTATCGTCATACTTGCAATATGGAGAAACAAAAGATTGAACTAATGGCGCCTGCGGGTTCCTATGAGGCTATTGCTGCAGCCGTAAACGCAGGAGCAAACTCTATTTATTTTGGTGTGGAACAACTCAACATGCGCACCAAATCAACTCACAACTTTACAATTGATGATTTAGGAAAAATCGCACAAATTTGTAGTGAAAATGGATTGAAAAGTTACTTAACGCTCAATACCATCATCTACGATCACGATGTGCAATTGATGAAACGCATCATCGAAGCAGCTAAGGAAAGTAATATTTCTGCCATTATTGCTTCCGACCACGCAGTAATGAATTATTGTAGAAAAGTGGGTATTCCGGTGCACATTTCTACTCAAACAAATGTTACGAATATTGATACGGTAGAGTTTTATTCGGCATATGCAGACGTTATGGTGATGTCGCGCGAATTGAGCTTGTTGCAAGTGCACGACATTAATCGTGAAATTGCCCGAAGAGAAATTACTGGACCTTCTGGTGAATTAGTGCGCATCGAAGTTTTTGGTCACGGAGCCTTGTGCATGGCTGTTTCGGGCAAATGTTATTTGAGCTTACACACTAATTTTTCATCGGCTAATCGTGGAGCATGCATCCAAAATTGCCGAAAAAGCTACATCGTTATGGACAAAGACGATGGACAAGAATTTGAAGTGGATAATGAATACATCATGTCGGCAAAAGATTTGTGTACGATTGACTTTTTAGACAAAGTTATTGATGCTGGAGTAGCGGTGTTGAAAATAGAAGGTCGTGGAAGAAGTGCTGATTACGTGCATGTTACAACACAATGTTACCGTGAAGCTATCGATGCTATTTACGATGGAACCTATACCAAAGAAAAAATTGAAAACTGGAAAGAACGCCTCAGTACAGTGTTTAACCGTGGATTCTGGGATGGTTACTACTTGGGTAGAAAAATGGGCGAATGGAGCGATGAAGCTGGTTCAAAAGCCACAAAACGCAAGGTGTATATCGGAAAAGGAATGAAATACTACGAAAATGCAGGTATAGGCGAGTTCTTAATTGAAGCGCAAGGCTGCGAAGTAGGCGATGAATTGCTTATTATCGGTCCAACTACCGGTGTGGTAGAAACCGTTTTGAAAGAAATGCGTGTGGATAACCAAGAAACTTTTGCGGTTAAACGTGGAACAACCATTACTTTCCCAGTAGGAGAGAAGGTACGCCCAAGTGATAAACTCTATAAATTAGTGCCTGTACAATGATTCGTGTAATGCAACACCGCCATAAATGCATTGGTTGTAATGCTTGTGTAGAAGCCGACAAATACCGATGGCGCATTTCCAAAAAAGATGGAAAAAGCACGCTTATTGGAGCAACTGAAAAAAAGGGTTGGTTTAGTGTTGTTGTGGACGACGACGAAGAAAGTGCATTAGAAGCAGCCAAAGTGCATTGTCCTGTCAATATCATTCGTTGGGAAAGAATAGGGTAATTTTACTGGTTTCATGTGGAACGTAAAATTTTTTACTAATTTTAAAAAAAAATTCAATTCACTATGAAAATATCGTATTACGGACATTCGTCATTAGGATTAGAAATTAATGGAAAACACATATTGGTTGATCCTTTTATCAGCCAAAACCCCAAAGCAGCTAATATTGCAATTGATTCATTAAAAGCAGATTACGTATTGCTAACACATGCACATTACGACCATATTATGGACGTTGAAGCCATTGTTGAACGTACCAAAGCTAAAATCATTTCCAACCACGAAATTGTAACGTATTATGCCAATAACAAGCAATTTGAAGGCCATGCAATGAACCAAGGAGGTTCGTGGAATTTTGATTTTGGTCGTGTAAAAGTGGTTAATGCCATCCATTCTTCTTCATTTCCAGATGGAACCTATGGCGGCAATCCTGTTGGATTTGTTATTAGTGCCGAAGGAAAAAACATCTACATTGCGGGTGATACTGCACTAACAATGGATATGAAACTAATTCCACTATTTTTTAAATTGGAATTAGCTATTTTGCCTATTGGCGGAAATTTCACCATGGATATTGAAGAAGCAATAGTTGCTGCTCAATTTGTTGAATGCGACACCATTATGGGAATGCACTACGACACAGCGCCCTACATTGAAATCAATCACCAAGAAGCACACGATAAATTTAAAGCCATCAATAAAAACTTGTTGCTGTTGAACATTGGAGAAAGCTACGAATTGTAAGATTTGAATAAATAGATTATCATAAAAATGCATTAGAATTTTCTAGTGCATTTTTTGTTTAAAAGAACGGCTAAGAGGTTAATTTTCAATCAAAAATTTAATTTTTTAACCATTTATTGCAATATATTCACTTCTTTTGTCGTACTTATGAAAACCATCAACTTTAAAATCTATTGACTATGAGGTACTTTGCTGTTATTGCGTTTTGTTGGCTTACAGCTTTTGGGAGCCATGCGCAACCGTTGAACATCAAAAAAAATCAAGGTGGTTTGTTTTCATTGGGTGTTCGTTCAACTTCTAGTTTTTTTGGCGATGTCAATTCCTTTGGTTTTGGTGGTCAAATGCGTTTGCAATTTGCCGATCGCCTCAACACCGAATGGTTTGCCGATTTTACACGTGGAAACATACAACATCGTGCTAATCGTACAGATTACCACATAGGTTGGAGTGTGATGTATTATTTAACAAAAAAATTAGCACCAGCTGTAAAACCCTACATTCTTGCAGGTCATTGTTTTGATAGAACTGTTATTGTGGATAATTCCAACAAATCGCACCAAATTGTAAAAAACAGCTCGGCTATTCAAGCGGGTGCGGGTGTGCATTTTAACTTAACTGAACGGTTGGATATCACCCTCATTGCCCAATACATGTTTCACCTCGGAAAAGATGTACATGCGCATATACACGACGATGGAGAACTCGATTTGTCAATGCACAAAGGAACTGGAATAGAAGGACATTTACTGTTGAATGTAGGTATTAACTATAAAATCGCTGACTTATGGTACGGTGGAAAGAAAAAAGAAAGAAAATAATTGGTTGTGTGCTGTTTTGCATGCTGAGTTTTGCCTCTTTTGGACAAAAAGAAACCTATATCAACCCTGGTTTGTTAAGTGCATCTGCCACGCTTTCACCTGCAATAATGCTTAACCGCAAAGAGGTGAATTACTACATTAGCGGATTTTTTGAAGGTAAAATCACTAAACATTTTAGCATTCGTGGCGATGGTTATTACCTATTGGGAAATGCCCCAACCAAGTTTTTGAAAAACAAAATAAGTGCATTCATTGGTTTTCAATACGGTTATCCCTTTGGTAATTTGGAACTTTATACGGGATTGGCACCTGGTTTTACCTACATGCAGTCCAATGTAAACACCGCCAATAAAGAGTTTAATCCTTCGGTGCAACTCAATGCGGGTGTGCGCTATTATGTGTGGAAATACTTCCATTTCACAGCAAATTTCTTGTACACCCACGCACAAATGCACAACTTGGATAGAGTTAACGGAATGGCCGATGAATTGGTGTTTTCAGTTGGATTAGGGTTTAATTTTCAAGCCCTCAAAAAATACCGCAATCCAGAAAGCAATTAACAATTTATCACGAATTTTTGACGTTGGTAGCAACCAAGTAACCATTTATCACTTTTTAAAGCGTTGTTGGAAGATATTTTGCATTTTTGTACAAAATACGTAAAATGAAAAAGTCTTATTTTTTAGTAGCACTACTTCTTGCGGTTGCTTGTGGAACAAAAAAAACAAACTCAGCATCAGTAGAAGCAACTACATCAACCGATGCTACTGTTGAACAACCAGCAACAATCGTTGATTCTGCCTCAGAAGAAAAAGTTTATCACGGCTCACTTACAATGCTGTCGGATTTGATACACACCAAGTTGGAAGTAAAACCCGATTGGCAAAAAGCCTATTTGAATGGAGTAGCAACCATTACCGCAAAACCACACTTTTATCCTTCGGATAGTTTGATTTTAGATGCTAAAGGTATGGCAATCAATTCGGTGAAATTGAACGGTCAAACACTCACATACACCTATACCAACGATAAGTTGAAAATCAAGTTGGATAAAACCTATACCCGCAAAGATAAATACACCGTTGTGATTGATTATGTTGCTAAACCAAATGAGCGTACAACAGGCGGAAGTGCAGCCATCACTTCGGATAAAGGTTTGTATTTCATCAACAACGATGGGCAAGATAAAAACAAAATGCCTCAAATTTGGACGCAAGGAGAAACAGAAGCTAGTTCTGTGTGGTTTCCAACAATCGATGCAACCAATCAAAAAACATCGCAAGAAATTTACATTACTGTTGATAATAAATATGTTACCCTGTCAAATGGTAAGTTGCTAAGCAGTAAAATGAATGCCGATGGAACCCGCACCGACTATTGGAAGCAAGATTTACCACATGCTCCCTACTTGTTTATGATGGGAATTGGTGAGTTTAAAGTGGTTAAAGATTACTACACTCGCAAAGACGGTAGTAAAATGGATGTTTTCTATTATGTAGAACCTCAATGGGAAAAATATGCACGCAATATTTTTGGAAAAACACCAGAAATGATTAGCTATTTCTCAAAATTGTTGAACTATGAATATCCATGGGATAAATACCACCAAATTGTTGTTCGCGACTATGTTTCTGGAGCAATGGAAAACACGGGAGCAGTTGTTTTTGGTGATTTTGCCTACAAAACAGACCGTGAATTATTGGATGGTACAGATGAATCAACCATTGCTCACGAGTTGTTTCACCACTGGTTTGGCGACTTGGTTACCTGTGAATCGTGGGCCAATTTACCACTCAACGAATCGTTTGCTAATTATTCGCAATACTTGTGGGACGAGTACAAATATGGTATAGAAGAAGCAGACTTAAATGCCGAATCCGAAATGAAAGGTTATATGCAATCTGCTCAAGCACAAGGTCACCACGATTTAATTTGGTTTGATTATGATGATAAAGAAGAAATGTTTGATGGCCATTCGTACAACAAAGGAGGGCGTATTTTACACATGTTGCGCAATTATGTAGGAGACGATGCGTTTTTTACAGCTTTGAACAAATATTTGACCGACAATCAATACAAATCGGCAGAATTTCACCAATTAAGAATTGCTTTTGAGCAAGTTACAGGTGAAGACTTAAACTGGTTTTTCAATCAATGGTTTTTAGCTTCAGGTCACCCAACATTAGAATACACCCAACGCACAGAGGGCAACGAAGTGGTGTTAACCGTGAAACAAAAACAAGATATAAAACAGTTCCCTGTATTTAAGTTGCCAATGCAAGTTGCTGTGGTTGACAATCAAGGAAAACACATACACAACATTACGGTAACAAAAGTGGAGGAAGAATTCCGTTTCCCAGTTGCAGGAAATTTAGTAACCCTCATTCCAGATTACCAAGAAATGTTGTTGGCAGAAGTGAAAGAAACCAAACCTGCTGCGCAATTTATTCAACAATATTATCATTCTACCAAATGGAGAACCAAAAACAGAGCACTTACTTTGGGTGTTAGAAAAATTGACAGTTTATCTGCTAAATTGGTGTTAGATGCGTTGAAAGATCCTTTTTGGGCAATAAAATCAACAGCCATCGGTAAAGCAAGTCGCTTAAAAGACAACGATAAAGCAACGGCTATTCAACTTATTAAAAACTTAGCTCAAAATGACGCTTCATCCTCTGTTCGTGCACAAGCCGTTAAATTCCTTAGCGATGAAGGTGTGGCAGATATGTTGGCTATTTACGAAAAAGCACTCGCAGATTCTTCGTTTACAGTTAATGCAGCTGCTTTGAACGGAATGAGTGAAAGCTATCCTGAACAAGCAATGAAAAAAGCTGAACAATTGGAAAAAGATGAAAGCGTTTCTTCTTCTATGTTGATTGCAATTGCCACCATGTATGCTAAAACAGGAAATCCTGATAAGTACGAGTTTTTCAAAACTAACTTAATGAACGGAAAATTAAATGGTTTTGATGCTTTGGGCTTTTTGAGCACATTTACTGGTTATTTATCGGGTCAAAGTGTAGAAATGGCCGATAACGCATTGGAAATTTACACCTATTTGGAAGCAAATGGCGGTATGTACACCAAAATGTTCTTGCCTCAAAACTTGCACTACATGTCCAATATATTACAATCACGCATTAGTAGCGAAACAACAAAGTTGGAAGAATACAAAAAAGCTAAAGACACAGCAAATGCCGAAAAAACGCAAGCTGCAATCAACCAATTGAAAGCAGTTCAAGCAAAATATGCTAAAATGATAGAGCAATAATCGGCGTAGGTTTTTTTCTTTGCGTATCTTCGTGCTATCAAAGAATTGAAAATGTCTATTGAAGTAAAAAACTTATTCAAATATTACGGTGAACAAGCGGCAGTAAAAGACGTTTCGTTCACCGTTAATTCTGGTGAAATTGTTGGTTTCTTAGGTCCAAATGGTGCCGGAAAATCAACAACAATGAAAATCATTACAGGCTATATTCCCGCAAGTGGTGGTGAGGTAAAAGTTTGCGGTATTCCTGTTGATGTGGATACCCTTGAAACTCGTAAAAAAATCGGCTATTTACCCGAAAATAACCCGCTCTACTTGGATATGTACGTTAAAGAATACTTGGAATTTGTTGGCAACATTTACAAAGTAAAAAACGTACGTGCTCGTGTGGAAGAAATGATTAAAGCCGTAGGTTTGGAAGTAGAGCAAAACAAAAAAATAGGCATGCTTTCAAAAGGTTATCGTCAGCGTGTTGGGTTGGCCGCAGCAATTATTCACGACCCAGAAGTGTTGATTTTGGATGAACCTACATCTGGTCTCGACCCTAACCAATTGGTTGAAATCCGCGATTTGATTAAAAACATCGGAAAAAGTAAAACGGTTATGCTTTCCACACACATCATGCAAGAGGTGGAAGCCATTTGCGATCGTGTAGTTATCATCAACAAAGGGCAAGTTGTAGCCGATAATAAAGCATCCGAATTGCAAAAACAACAAACAGTACAAACGGTTTATGTGGAGTTTGAAGACAAATTAAGCAAAGCACAAATCTTAAAAATTACTTCCGTACAAAAAGTTGAACAAGTAAAAGATGGTTGGTTATTGGAATCAACTGCCGAGGTAGATTTAAGACGAGTAGTGTCGAAATACGCCGCCGATCAAGGGTGGTTAACACTAACGCTAAAAATTGAAGAACGCTCATTGGAAGAAGTCTTTAAAGAATTAACCAAAGGAAAATAAACCGTTAATTCTTTGCAGTGCTCAAAGAATTTATACATTTTATAATTAACTTTAACGCTTTGTTAAAATAAAAAGTAAAACCATGCAACGATACAAAAGTTATGCACTCGGTCAATGGATAGACGGAGAAGGTGTAGAAAGCAATTTATACAACGCCATTACGGGTGAACACATTGGAGAAGTTTCCAGCAAAGGATTTAATTACACCGATATTTTAAACTACGGTCGCACAACAGGCCGCAAAGTGTTGAGTAAAATGACGTTCCAAGAGCGTGGTCGTATGCTAAAAGCATTGGCCTTATACCTTTTGGCGCGCAAAGAAAAATATTACCAAATTAGTGCATGGACAGGTGCCACACGTGCCGATTCTTGGGTGGATATTGAAGGTGGAATTGGAAATTTATTTGCTAATGCATCGTTGCGTAAACAATTCCCAGATTTGCCGTATTATGTGGATGGCGACATGGCACCGTTGTCTAAAAACGGAACATTTATCGGTCACCACATCATGGTTCCAAAAGAAGGTGTAGTGGTGCACATCAATGCATTTAACTTCCCGATTTGGGGAATGTTGGAAAAAATTGCCGTTAACTTATTGGCAGGAGTTCCAACCTTGGTAAAACCATCAAGCGTTACGTGTTTCTTGACACAAGTGATGGTAGAAGATATTATTGCTTCTAAAATTTTACCAGAAGGATCGTTGCAATTGGTGTTGGGCTCCGCTCGCGAACTAATTGATAGCGTTACCGAAAACGACATGGTAACTTTTACGGGAAGCCATGCTACGGGAATGAAATTAAAAACAAGTCCAACCATCGTTAACAATAACGTGTCATTCAACCTAGAAGCCGATTCGTTAAACGCATGTGTATTGGGCGAAAAAGCCGTTCCGGGTACAGCAGAGTTTGATTTATTTGTTAAAGAAGTGGTGCGCGAAATGACGACTAAATGTGGTCAAAAATGTACGGCCGTTCGTCGTATGATAGTACCAGAACCATTGATGGATGAGGTGCAAAAAGCGGTTTCTGCACGTTTGAGCTCGGTTGTAATTGGCGACCCAGCTGTAGAAGGTGTAAGAATGGGGGCTTTGGCATCGCACGGACAAGTAAAAGCAGTGCGCGAAAGCGTTGAAGCATTGAATAAATCGCAAGAAATTGTTTTTGGTGATTTGGATAACTTTGCAGTGGTTGGTGCTGATAAAAACACAGGAGCATTCTTCTCTCCAATATTATTTAGAAACGACAAGCCATTTGAAGCAACCGACGTGCACGATATTGAAGCTTTTGGACCAGTATCTACCTTGATGCCATATCGTTCGTTAGACGAAGCCATAGAGCTTGCAAAAATGGGTAAAGGATCTTTGGTTTCATCCATTGTAACACCAAACGACAAAGAAGCGCGTGAATACGTTGTTGGAGCAGCAAGCATGCACGGACGTATTTTAGTATTGAACGAGCAATGTGCAAAAGAAAGCACTGGTCACGGTTCGCCTATGCCATTGTTGGTTCATGGTGGTCCGGGTAGAGCAGGTGGCGGAGAAGAAATGGGTGGAAAACGAGGAGTTTTGCATTACTTGCACCGCACTGCCATTCAAGGACATCCAACAACCATTACAGAAATTACCCAAGTGTACCAACAAGGAGCAAAAGGAACTATTTCTGATACCCATCCATTCAAAAAATATTACGAAGAATTAAGCGTTGGCGATCAGTTGATTACAGAAAGCAGAACCATCACTCCAGAAGACATAGATCAATTTGCAGCGTTGAGTGGCGATAATTTCTACGCACACAAACGCGAAACCAATTTTGAGGGTACAATGTTTGATGAGCAAGTGGCACACGGTTATTTTATTATGAGTGTGGCAGCAGGTTTGTTTGTTGATAGTTATGAAATCAACCCGGTGTTGCTTAACTACGGAATAGATGAATTGCGTTTTACCAAACCAGTTTATGCAGGTTCCAACATTCACATTCGTTTCACGTGCAAAGAAAAATTACCAACTGAAACATCACCAAAAGCCGATGATCCAAAATCACAAATTCAGCGTGGTATTGTGAAATGGTTGGTAGAAATGCTCGACGATACCAACGAACCATTGGTTGGAATTGCCACCATCCTTACCATGGTAAAAACAAAAGATCAAACCCCTCGTTAATTGAGTATAAAATAAACGAAAACCGCATTGTTAAAGTGCGGTTTTTTTGTGTTATGAAAATTTGAAAGAAAATTTTTTTTAATAAAATTATATATTTATATTTGTTATAACATTGACAATGAAAGTATTGTCTTTTTAACTCACAGTTTTACTATTATTTATTATTCACCTTATGAAAAAAATACTATTTACTGGGATTTTTTTGTTTTTCGTAACAATTTTATCGTTAGCTCAAAACCCTGCCAATTGGACAAGTGCTTGGGGACCTTCGTTTAGACATCTTAATGCCATAGAAGTATTACCCAATAATAAGATTGTGGTTGTTGGAGGTTGGGAGTCGAATGATGCCATTTCCTCAATTTTTACTACACAAGATAATGGTGCAAATTGGCTAACAGCTATGGATAATATTAATGCAATATTACAAGATGTAGATTTTACAGATGGAAATACAGGATATGCAGTTGGCTGGGCTGGAAATATTTTGAAAACTACAAATGCTGGAGATAATTGGTCACCAATTACAGTTACTGGTAATCCAGGAACTAGAAATTTTAATGGTTGTTATTTCTTTGATAACAATACAGGAGTTGTGGTTGGTGGTAACAAATCTAATGATGCAATTCAAACAATATTAAGAACTACTGATGGCGGCTCAAATTGGACGGTTGTTTCGGATAACTTAGCCCCATGGCTTAGTGCTGTTCATTTTTCTAATAACTCAATAGGTTATGCTGTAGGAGATCAAGGAACTATTTTGAAATCAACTAACGGAGGTGTTTCTTGGAATGCTTTAAGTTTATCTGGAAGTTTATCTTCACGTAATTACAACGACGTTTACTTTTTTGATGGACAAACAGGTATTGCTGTAGGTGGTTGGGAAACAAACGATAGTATCTCAACAATTATTAGAACGACGGATGGAGGAGCTACATGGAGTGTAGTAATGGACAATATAGGCTCTATGTTGAATAGTGTATATTTTTATAATGCGAATGAAGGATATGTTGTTGGAGATGATGGTGTGGTTTATTATACCAATAATGGAGGCGCTTCTTTTTCTCTTCAAACTATTCCAGCAAACAACACGTATGACAATAATACGGTTTATTTTGTTAATCCATATCATGGTTTAATTGCTGGTAGTAATGGTAAATTGCTATGGTACAATGACGCATCAGCTCAATTAGCAGAAGGTACTATTGACTCGCCAGTAACAATGATAAACTCCAATACAGTTTCAATAATAGGAACAGTTGACGACAAAGGAATAATTGCAAGTTTAGAATTTGAATATGGTACAACTATGTCCTTTGGTTCTACCATTCCTTTTCAACCAAATTCTACGGATGGCTCTGGTGTTATTCCTGTTTCTGTAGATGTATCTGGGTTAACACCTGATCTTATCTATTTTGGACGCATGAAAATGACAAATAATGTTGGTGTGAGTTATTCGAATGTTGTTAGTTTTTACACAGGAGTATCGACTGTACCAAATTTTAATTTTGAAATTTGGAATGAGTTTTCAAATCAAGTGTTAGATAATTGGCAAAATATGGGAGATATTGAGCCAGCAACATCTTATAATTCAACAACAGCAGTAAGAATCAAAGGAATTGAAGGAGACGGAATAGGTGCTATTTTACATGGATCTGCAGGTCAATCTGGCTTCAGTGGAGGTATTGATTTTACTGAAAGACCAGACTCCATTCGTTTTTATGCAAATTACAATATCGTTCCAAATGATTCGGCTGTTGTTTTGCTTATACTTAAAAAAAATGGAACACCAATCGCGTTTCATCAATGGTTAATTGGAGGAAGTACCTCAGGAAATTTTGAATATAAAAGCTATCCAATTGAATATTCTACAGTAGATTATCCTGACACGATGATTCTAATTTTCACAAGTTCAAATCCTTTTTCTGGATCAGCGAATGAAAATAGCGTAATGATTATTGATGATGTGACTTTTTATGGAGCAACGACTAATGTGCCTAATTTTAATATGGAATTATGGACAACGAATATTAGAAATAAAGCTGCTTTTTGGGTATCAGAAGATGACTTTTGGAACACCTCTAGTACACATATAGTAGAAAAATCTACAGATGCCTATTCTGGCAACTTCGCTGTTAAATTAAATAATTTAACTCAAGGAGATGCTGACTTTGGAGGAATTAAAGCTGGAGACAGTATCAATGGATGGCAACCTGCTTTTAAAGTAAATTTTAATCATGAAAAACTGTTTGGCTATTTGAAGTATTTTCCCGACATGAATGACACATTATTTGTGCGTGTTGCTATGTTTGATGACGGAAATCAAATTGGTTATGGCGAATTGAAAATAAAAGATACTATTTCAAGTTATACGTTGTTTGAGGTACCAATCTCTTATTTCACATCTGGAAATGCGGATAGTTGTTTAATTGAGTTTAAAATTTTTAAACAAAATGGTGGCAATCCAGGGAATACCAATGCCTTTATTGATAATTTAAGCTTTGATATGTTGCTAGCGCCCAACTTGAATGTTAATGAAGTGTTGAGTCACAATGAAGTAACAGTTTTTCCTAATCCAACTGAAGGTCCTTTAACCATTGCATTTGAAAATGCTTCCAATGAATTAATAGACATTTTGGTTGTTGATCTGCATGGAAAAATTTTATTAAAAAACCAGCAATTTCTTTCTGAATCAAAAGTGACAATTGATTTATCTTCTTTCCGATCACAACAATGTTTTGTGATAATAAAAAATGGAAATAATTTGTACTCATTTAAAACCTTAATAAAATGATTAGAAAAATAACCTCAATAGTGGCATTTTTTAGCTTGTTGTTTACAACAAGTATGTTTGCCCAAGCTCCGATAGCAATTGATAATCCTATTGGAACTATAATAACCTCCAACCCTGATGGAAATACTCCAACATTAATTTGTGGTAGCTCTGGAGGTGATATAATTGGTGAACCTAATTCAAGCGGAATAAATGGCGTTATCCATCGATTTAGCAATCCAGATTGGACATCGTATGGAACTTCTCCGTGTTTATTGTATGGGATAGAATATTTGATTCCAGATGTAATTGATGCGAATTCATCTATGCCTTGTCCATCAACGGCAATGGATTCTTTTAATTATGATTTAAACCTTTCTGATTTAGTAAATGGAAAAATCGTATTTATTGGAACTTCGGCTTTCTCCTATTTATCTGGGTATAGTTTTTACACTTCTATATTAAACACACGTTTAACGCTTTCTATCACACTTGCAGGAACTTCAACACCAATTTCTGTAATTGATGATGGTACACGTTTGTATTTCCCTGTTTTGGGCGATTTTGATATGCGTATTTACATCGAAGCAGAGTCACCAAGCTCTCCGATGGGAAATTCTACTTGCGGCGGATATTTAGCAGGTGGAGTATATTTTGGTACAATTGAATTATTTGATAGGCTAAGTACTTCTAGTTCTCAACAAATATGTACAAGTTTCTCATCAAATGCAGACTCGCTAATTCATCCTGGATATATGCGTTTTTATACTAATACAGTAACTTCAAATGCGACTAATACAGGCCCAGTTGCTGTTGGTTTGCCAGTTTCGTTAAATGGATCTGGAAGTGGTTCTGGAACATTAGCATATAGTTGGACAGGCCCAAATTCATATATAACACAAGATGTAAACATCTCCGCTGTTGCATTTTCTGATGAAGGTGTTTATACACTTACTGTAACCGATACATTTGGTTGTTCCAGCACTACAACAACAACACTTGATGTTGATTTTGATGATGATGGTGATGGTTTGTTGAATTCTTTTGATAATTGTCCATACACCTCTAATCCACTGCAAGAAGACACCGATGGTGATGGAATTGGAGATGTTTGTGACAATTGTTCACTTATTTCAAATCCTCTTCAAGAAGATGCTGATTCAGATACATATGGAGCTGTATGTGATTGCGATGATAATAATCAAAATGTCTATTATTCACCAGTAATACAGACTGTTGCACCATTAACTCAAACAGTTTGTTATGATGGTTCAGCAACAATAACAATTGCTTCCTCTGAAGTTGGTTTAGATTACGAACTTCGTGCTATACCATCAGGACTTGTAGTTGATGGACCTTATAGCGGTACAGGAAGCGCAATGTCTTTTGTTGCAAATAATATCACTTCAAATTCATCCTATGAAGTTGTTGCTACAATGGTAGAATATTGTACAACTTCAATGTCAGCTGTTTCAGCGGTTGTTGTTGAAAGTCCAATAAACCCTATCACAACTGTAGATGTAAATACCAACACCATATCTGTGAATATTAATAACGCTGATTCTTACCAATGGATAAACTGTACAACGGAAAATCCAATTGTTGGCGAAACGGGATTGACATACACTCCTATAGCAAATGGAACTTATGGTGTCGTAGTTACAATTAATGGATGTTCTGACACTTCAAATTGTCAAACAATTAACAATGTAGGGTTAAACACAACAACATATAAAACCGTATTGGTATATCCAAATCCTTCTAATGGAGATTTTTACATTCAAAGTGAAAGTAAAATAGACAAAGTAGAAGTTTTAGATGTAGTTGGAAGAGTTGTTTATTCACAAACTAATAATTCAAATAGTATTAGTGTTTCATCTTTGGTTACGGGTAATTATTTAATAAAACTTTATTTGGATGGTCAAGTTGTAATAAAAGAGCTCCAAATAATTAATAAATAGACCCACAGCATTAAAATTTAAACCCCTCGTTAATTGAGGATAAATAAACGAAAACCGCATTGTTAAAGTGCGGTTTTTTTGTGTTTAATCTGCGTAAACCATTGCGACCATAACGGTTAGTAATTTACCGCAAAGAACACAAAGAAGGCGCAAAGAATACAACGTTGAATTTAATTGTTTGAGCATTATTTCATGGCGACCCTTGCGAAAACCATTGCGCCCATAGCGATTAAGTTTTTTCTGCTTTTGGTAGCGTTTACTTTACCTTTTTAGTTGTGTAAAACCCCAAAAACAAAAAAAAGCGGTAACAAGTACCGCCTTTTCATTATTTCTTAGCAATTTAACTAGTGTGCCATCATCTTTTCAGATGGAGCAAACTTCGTTAACGTAATGCCTTCAACTGCTTTGGTGTATTCTTCCATGGTTGGTGTTCTTCCTAAAATA
>JAKQEZ010000420.1 GCA_029558435.1 Bacteroidota bacterium | reverse complement strand
CGCTTTCAACTTCTTTGTCTTCAATGCCTTTGTATTTTTTGTATTTCTCCCAAAGTTCTTCAGGACTTGGAAATTCGTCATTTGAGAGTTCAGTTTCAATGTTTCCGCTTGTTACGGTCTTGTCGTGAAAGTAAAAACCGTCTCCGTTGCTACTGAAAACAAACGGAATGTCTAGCGTATTTGAGTAACCAAGTGCTTGTTGAATTCCAGCTTTAACAGAATGATTGTTGTCCTTTGCCTCAATAATTGCAATAGGAACGTTTGGTTTGTAAAACAGAATGTAATCTGCAAATTTTCGTTTACCTCTTGCAGTAATTTTACCTTTCACATAAATACGTCCGTCAGTAAAAAATATTTCCCGTCCAAGTTGAGTGTGTTCGTCCCAACCCGCCTTTGTCACGGCAGGAGTGATAAACTTTTCTTTTATGTCAGCTTCTGATAAATCCTTTTTGTTCATATTCTACTTTTTATTGTCGGTCGTTGCGTTGGCAAAATTTAGCTCTTTTGGTTTTGCGAAGCGTTGGCTTGTGTGTCGGGCAAAACCAAATGTGCTAAATGTGCGGTTGGCTTTTATGTCGTTTTTCTGTCTGTTCATTCTTTGCAGTGTCGTTTTTTAGGGTTGCTTGTAACGTTTTGCAGCTTGGCGAAGTGGCGGAAATCGAAGCACAAATGTTCAGTTTTGCACAAAAGTTCAATCGAAGAACTGCCGTTGAATTTAGCACTGAACCCGCCATTTTGCCAAACTGTTGTTGTGCGTTCGGCATACTTATTTTTGATTGTAATATTTGTTTTCAAATTCTTCAAGTGTCAATATTTTATCTGAATATTTATTGAAATCAATATCTCCAACTATGTTATGTCTGTATTTAAAATCTGCTATATTTTTTGGCGTGATACTTTTCATATTTTGGAACTTCAAAAACCACAATAATTTTGCTTCAAAACCATAACCTGTTGAGCCACTTCTTGCTTCCCAATGAAAAGCAATTTTGTCAATGTCTAAAGAGTTTACAATATATGAACTTGGTTCGTTTAATAATCTTGTTTTCCCTTCTTTATTTGTTTGAATTTCTAAATTTACAAATACAGCAAAATGATTTTTTCTTTTAGGTATATTTAAATATTGAAAAGAACCACCAAAATTCGATTTAGATTTAACATCAAAGGTTATAATTGTAGAATTTGAAAGTTCAACTGAAATATCCACAGATTTAGTATTACCTAAAGTTATATAAGCTTTGTAACCTAACCTTTGAAGCTGACTAAAAAACCAAAACTCACCACTTATTCCTGTTTGTTCTTTTGCCATAATTAGTTACTTAAATAATACCAACCTTTTGATTGACTTAAAATTGGTTTTGTTGAAACAGTAAATTTGTCTGATGGAAATGTATACTCAATTTGCCCAAACTCATTTTTTATAACAATTGCGTTTCCTATTATTTCAAGTTTACCAACAGTTTCAAAATTATTTGACGCTCTTAATACTTCCATATTTTCAGGATAATATGTTTGTTCATCTGTCCACATTTCATACTTTCCCTTAATTCTATCTTGTTTACCACTTTCTGCTGTGTAATTTTGATAATCGTATTCAGTAAGTTTAATTAGGTTGGATATTATAATAATTTGCAAACCGTTTCTAACTGGCGGATTTCCAAATTCAAGTTTAGCTTTTAATGATTTTTCTAAATCTTGCTTTGAATAACGAAGTTCGTCTGGTGTTACGCCTTGTTTGTTCAATGAGATGATGAGTTCAGACAAAACATAATCTCTAAAATCTTCGTGAAGAGTTGTAAGATGAAGTCTGAACCAAGGATATTTTGAATTGATTAACTGAAAAGGTTGGTCGAAACTTTCATATTCGCCTTTTTCGTTTACTTCTAATCCTTCGTCAGTAAAATCCATTTCGTTGTGATGATAAATGAATTTTTCTCCGTTTCGGTTTCTTTTGCGTTCAATTGTCAGACTTCCGCCTTCCGCTAAAATTTCAAAAACTATTTCTGTCATTATTGTGAGGTTTAATTTGAGGTTTGTCGGTCAATGCTGACGCACAACGGTTTGGCGCTTGGCGCAGTGGCGGATTTCGGAGCACAAAACTGTCAATACACCACAAAAGTTGATGCGAGGTAGAATGTTCAATTAACCACATCACCCGCCATTGAGCTAAACGCCTGTTACCTGCTGTGTTTCTGTTTGTCAAGTAGTTACGTTTTTTAATTGTTCGTCAAACCAAGTCAGTTCCGATTGCATTTTTTTCTGTAAGTAATCGTTCCATTTACTCCAACTAAACATTTGACTTGTATGTCTGATAAAGATTAATTGTGTTTCATTACCAACTTTGTCCTTTATAATTGCTGTCTTTGCATAAGCATTGCTAATGTAATCTTCCCACTTTACTCCGTCAGTAGAAAAGTCTGTGCTTTGAAGTGCGTGTCCAAGTGAATTTGCAGCACTTGTGCCGATAAATAAGCAAGTCTTTGGTTTTAGTAGCTTTATAATTTCTAAAAAAGGAAACCAACTATAGTAAAAGTCATCATAACTGGGACGTCCTTTGTTGGTATCCATTGGTCTTTGGATAAAGTTGTAAAACGAAACTAAACTCCAAAATGTCGGGCTGTCAAATTCATCATTTCTAAACAGTGCTCTGTGCAGATTAGGGAAAATTTTTGTTCCATAATACAAACGTTCAATTGCAAGTTCTTCAACAACTTCTCTTGTAAAAGTCGGGCTATTATGCTTTTCAATTGAAGCGGGTGTATTGTCGTGGTAATGGCTTTCTCCAACAATCAGTAGTCTGTTGTCTAATTCAAGAGAATTGAAGCGGTCGCCAACCCAAGGCAACCACTTCAAATTTTCTATCTGTCCAAAATTTGCGTCCGTCATTGAATTACAGTTTTGTCCATTGATGATGGCTACCCGATGGACAATTAAATGCACTCGGTGTACTTTTAGATTTTACCAATAAAGCACATTTTTTACATTGGTAATTGTTTGTTCCTACATCACCAAGGTTTGTCCATTGATGATGTCCGCCACCTGGGCAATTAAAAGCACTCGGAGTAGATGCACTTGTTAAGTGTGTGCTACACTTTTTACATTGATAATTTTTCATTGGTTAAAAATTATTTTTTGTGCTTACTCTGGTCGGTTTTCAGCTTCCCCGTTT
>JAKQEZ010000409.1 GCA_029558435.1 Bacteroidota bacterium | reverse complement strand
AATTTTATTAATAACCAGAAAAACGTAACCGATAACTGGTTGCTTGGTGGTGGTGGTGAATTCAAATTTAGATGGGATTCATTGGAGTTTAATTTTGGTGGAAGATACGACTGGAACAGTCCAAAAAGTTCACTTAATAGTGCATCTAGCACTCCTTATGGTGTACAAAACTACACTTTCAGTATAGATTGGCGTTTGCCGTTGGGCTTTCAAATCAAAACCGATGCACGTTATACTAGAAACGATCGCCTTTCTCAAGGATACAGTTTGAATTATTTTATTTGGAATGCATCGGTGAGTAAAAACTTCTTAAAAACACAAAACTTAAACCTTGCTATAGAGGCTAATGATATTTTAAATCAAAGTGTTAATGCCGGTCGTACGGTTTCGGGCAATATGATAACAGATAATCGCACCAAGATTATTACCCGTTATTTCTTATTGCGTTTAACTTACCGTTTCAATAATTTTAAAACTACAGAACATGAAGAGAAATTCCCTTTTTAAATATAGTTTAATAGCATTTTTTGTTGGATTTGCTGTTTGCAATTCATTTGGGCAATACGTTGCTTCGGGGAAAATTACCTACGAGCGCAAAACCAATTTGTTGAAAATTGACAATTTGCCACCATTTTTGAAAAGTATTGCTGAAGAAAAGAAATATAACATTGATAATTTTGTGTTGACTTTTAACAGTGATGGTTCATCGTTTGTGCCCGTTGCAAGTAATGCTCCTGCAAGTCCGGCGGATATGTTGTCTATTAAAAACATCGTTCATTGCAATCGTTTAACTGGCGACAGAATGACCTTGCTAGACATCATGGGAAATAAGGTTTACATCCACGATACGATTAACAAAATAAAGTGGACCATGACTGATAATACCAGAAATTTGGCGGGTTATGAATGTAAAATGGCAATTTATAAAAAAGACGATTCAACACGTTTGTATGCTTGGTATTCCGAAGAATTAGTTCCAGCTGTTGGTCCAGAAACATTTAGTGGCTTACCTGGCACCATTTTAGGTTTAGCTACTGAGGATGGAGGTGTTGTCTATTTTGCTAAAAAAGTGGAAATTACTCCCGTTACCAAAGAAGATTTAAGCTTTGACCCAGGAAAAATAAAAGTGTATTCTAAAAATCAATTCATAGCTGAAGCAATCAAGCAAATGGGCAACAATCCCATGGTAAAAGGTATGCTCGATGGCTTTTTTAGGTGGTATTAAATACGCTAGGTTGCGTATTGTGTTGCTGGGTTGATAGCTGTAATTTTACATCAAATTTCACGCTATGAAACTAAACGACACAGCTATGGAAGGAGTTTATACATTAGAATTATCGCAATTTGATTTTGCAATCAATAAAATATTGATTTTTGATACTTTTGGTAATCAGATTAAAAACATTCTTAATCCTCAAAATCAACAAACAATAGATTTAAGCCAACACCCAAATGGCATTTATCATGTTTCTGTCATTTTTGATAGCGAAAAAGCACCAATACGGTTGAAGATTTTTAAAGATAGTAAAACTACTTCCTAAAAACGCGTTCGTATTGTTCTATCCATTGTGTTGGTGTAACTTTTTGCAAAAGTTCAGCTAAAAGTTCAAATGGAATATCGCTTTCTTTTTTAAATCGCATACAACTTTTACCAATATCCAATTTTGTTGTGTATCGTTTAGTAAACTCATTTTTAAACCATTCCATTAATTGCTCATCGGCATATAGTCCCATGTGAGAAAAAGAAAAATGATTTTTCTGAGCAGCCAAACTAATAAAAGGTAAAGGTGTGTTTGCTTTGCAATGATAGCCTTTTGGATAAGTAGAAAGTGGAACAACATAAGCAACCATGCCGTATTCAAAACCTTCCTCAAAACCGGTGGGAATGTTTTCTAAAACAAGTTTGCGTAATTTTAAAAATACGGCTTGTTTTTCTTCGGGTAACTGGTGAATGTAGTTTTCTATTTCCATTTTTTATTCAAAGATAGGGCTATTCATCAATAAGTTAAGTAAACTAGTCAAATTTAATATATCTTTACCTAGGTGAAAAGAAAAATAATACGATATTTTATTCGTGGGTTGATGTTACTTTTGTTAGTAATTATTCCACTTATTTATTATTATCCTCGCTTAAAAGTTTGGTTACAAAATCCATCTGAATTGTGGTATCAAATTAAGGTAACTTCTGGAATTGGTTCTTTTAGTTTTAATTTTATTTGCTGAATTCAAGTCACAAATGCAACTTCTGAGTTAAACAATAATTTTTCCATTACAAATATAGGATTTTCATAGTTAAATCGTTTACGAGGTCTGTTATTAATTTTTTGTTGTATCTCTTGAATTCGTTCTTCTGTAAT
>JAKQEZ010000393.1 GCA_029558435.1 Bacteroidota bacterium | reverse complement strand
TGCCACGTTGTGGTTTTCAAAGTTGGTGATGGATTGATGGTCGTGCAACAACACCGAAGTATCAAGCACGAAGGTTTTTATTTTCTTTTTTGCCATGGTTAGTAGTTTTCAATAAAACTAACGATAAAGTGCAAAAAAATGTGTGTGCCCAACAAATACTTATTTACATTAATTTGTTAGTTAAATCATCCATTATTTTTTTTAAACACAAGTCCATCTCAAAAGAAAATTCAACAATTTTTGGTTTTTTCAACTTCATGAATTGACGAGTACAATCATCAAATCTTGAGTGGGAATGAATGTTTTTGGTAGTTTTAAAATAAAATAACTATCTTTCCGTTCTTTTTCTCAAAATGAAAGCCGTTTGTTGGAGTATATTTTTTTTGGTTGGAGTTTGTTTTTCAGCATTCTCTCAATTTAAAACTGCCGCATCGCGTTCCGAATTGGGAGTGATGTTGGGAGGCTCTTATTATATTGGCGACCTCAATCGTTTTAAGCATTTTAAAGGAACACAACCCGCTGCTAGTCTTATTTATCGCTATGAAATTCACTCACGATTAGCTTTTCGTGCTAATTTCTCTTATGGCAACGTTGTTGGTGACGATAAATGGGCAAAAGATGAAGCGTTGGTCAATAGAAACTTAAATTTCCGTTCCGATATTTTTGAACTAGGTGCTGGCGTAGAATTTCATTACATGCCTTTTCGTTTGGGGCATGATCGTTACAAAGGAACAGCATATTTATTGGCAGAATTAGCCTTTTTTAGAATGAACCCTAAAACACACTACAACGGTGAATGGGTTTATTTGCGCCCATTGGGGACCGAAGGACAAGGCTCTAATCTTAATGCTAAAAAACCCTACAGCTTGTTTCAATTTGCCATTCCTTTAGGATTGGGTGTTAAATTCTCACTAGGTAAACGCATGTCCATTGGATTAGAATATGGAATTCGCCTAACGTTCACCGATTATTTAGACGATGTTAAAGCAGATTCTTATGTTGATCCTGTAGCTTTAGCAGAGGCCAACGGACCAATGTCGGCAACTCTTTCCAACAGAAGTTTGGACGGTAATCGATTTGGTAAACGTGGCACCGCAGCAACCAAAGATTGGTATTCATTTTTTGGACTCACGCTAACATTCCGTTTGGGTGACCCTCAAAAATGCGCGTTTATGGAATAATGGTGTTGAAAGAGTTCTTTTAAAGCAACGCCAATTTTTTATTTTCCAGTTTTTTGTAAAAAATTGTAAATGGTGGTTACAGCCAATATAATTAGCAACACCACTAAATCAGAAAAATGATATGCAACACTAATGAGCATAAGAATAGCAGAAAATGCAAC
>JAKQEZ010000387.1 GCA_029558435.1 Bacteroidota bacterium | reverse complement strand
CATAAAGGACAAGGCAAAAGTACGCATTTTAAGGCACAAATGAAAAGGGTATTTGCAGCCCTATACAGGCAGCCCAAAACTATGTTAATGGTTTCTATTGAAACAGGCATTTTAAGGGCTAATATTTGCCGTTACGTTGCTAAATGGCGAAAAGAAAGCCGTATCAAAACAATAAGAAAAGGAGTTTGCCCGATATCAAAAAGTACAGGCGTTCAATTTCTGACTACGAACCCCGATTTATTCCCTATTGTTGAACCTTCAAAACCCAAAGGCAATGAGTAAGGCAATACCAACAAACATTTGGGACAATGAGGATTTGAACCCAATTACAGCGGACGTAATACAAAACCACGTTGAGGAACTGGAGCAGAAGCGCAAAAAAGCAGAGCAGAACAAAGGACTTTTCAAAGTGATGACAGCCAACGAATGGTTGGAACTTGCAAAAACAAGCCCTATACCTGAAATGTTATTTGGCGAATTTTGGCACGAAGGCGAAATATGTATTTTGTTTTCAGATAGCAATTTAGGAAAGTCCATTTTAGCCGTACAGATTGCAGACAGCATAAGCAAAGGGCAACAAATAACGGGCTTTAAGATGGAAGCACCGAAGCAAAAAGTATTGTACTTTGATTTTGAACTTTCGCCTAAACAGTTTGAAGTAAGGTATTCAGTAAAAAATGAAGTCTTAAAGGTTTTTGAAAATCATTATCAATTTGACAAATATAATTTAATACGGGTTGAAATTAGCCCCGAAGCAGAACCACCCACAGAAACCACCTTTGAAAATTACCTTAATCAATCATTGGAGCAAAACATAATTGAAACAGGGGCGAAAATCTTAATCATTGACAATATTACATACCTCAAGAATGAAACAGAGCGTTCAAAAGATGCTTTACCCTTAATGAAGTATTTGAAGGCTTTAAAAAGCAAATACGGGCTTTCAATATTAGCACTTGCACACACCCCGAAACGTGATTTAAGCCGACCAATTACGCAAAATGATTTAGGAGGTAGTAAAATGCTATACAATTTCATTGATAGTTGTTTCGCTATTGGGCAAAGTAACACCGATAAAAATTTAAGGTACATTAAGCAAATTAAAGCCCGAAATACAGCAATGATTTATGATACAGAAAACGTAATAGTTTGTCAGATTGATAAACCCTATAATTTCCTTGCATTTGAATTTATTGATTTTGGAGCGGAACGGGAACACTTGAAGCAGGTAACTGAAAAAGACCGTGAAAGCATTATTGAACAGGCTAAAGAGTTAAGCGAAAAAGGTTATTCACAAAGGAATATTTCAAAGGAATTAGGTATTTCACTTGGAGCAGTAAATAAGTATCTAAAAATGTAAAGCGTTCACACCGTTCACACCGTTCACACTTGAACACCGTGAACACCGTGAACATTAAAGCGAATAATATGAATACAGAACACCGATATACATTAGAAAAAGGCAGTAAAAAACACCTTTGCCCGAATTGTGAAAAAAAACGATTTGTAAGGTACATTGATACCCAAACAGGCGACTATTTGCCCGAACAGTACGGACGTTGCGACCGTGAAAGTAAATGTTCGTACCACCTCAACCCCTATTTGGACGGTTACGCAAAAGCAATTTGGGAACAGGAACAGGGCAACCGTTCGGAAATTCCGAACAACTGGAAGCCAAAGCGAAAAAAGGCAATACCACAGCCCACACCTGAACCCATATTTTTTGACTTTGATACATTCAAACAAACATTACAACCCGAACGCTATGAAAAGAACACGTTTATACAGAACCTATTTTACAGGGTGCAATTTCCCTTTGAAGTTGATGAGATTACAAAGGTTATTCAGTTGTATCGATTGGGGACGGTTGCAAATGGTTACAGAGCAGGGGCAAATACTTTTCCTTTTATTGATATAAATGGCAATGTAAGAGCCGTTCAGGTAAAACAGTTTGACGAACAAAACCACACCACAGGTACGGACTTTTTACACTCAATAATTGAAAAGCACCACACCCGAAACAATA
>JAKQEZ010000370.1 GCA_029558435.1 Bacteroidota bacterium | reverse complement strand
ATTATCGCTGCCAAAGGTGCACCGGAAGCTATTCTTGAAGTTGCTCAGCTTTCTGAAGATGAAAAAGAAAATCTTCGACAACATATCCGGGATTTCGGCAAAAAAGGTTACCGGGTATTGGGCGTTGCCAAATGCGATTTTAAAGGAAATGATTTTCCTGAAAAACAACAGGAGTTTAACTACGATTTTCTTGGGTTTACTGTGTTTTACGACCCACCAAAACAAAACATTCAACAGGTTTTCAATAAAATATACGATGCCGGAATAAAAGTAAAAGTAATTACCGGTGACAATGCCGATACTACAAATGCCATTGCCCAACAAGCCGGTGTCAAAAATAATAGCCCTGCTGTAAATGGTTCTGAAATAACGCATCAATCAGAAGCCGAACTGATGGCACTTTCAAACGAAACCACCTTATTTACCCGTATGTTTCCCGAGGCTAAACTGTCTGTGGTGAATGCCTTAAAACAATCGGGAGAAGTTGTGGCAATGTTGGGAGATGGTGTGAATGATGCTCCGGCACTCAAAGCCGCTCATATTGGCGTGGCAATGGGCAATAAAGGAACAGAAATAGCCAAAGCAGCAGCAGCTTTGGTCATTACCAACGATGATTTGGACAAACTCATTCTAGGAATAGAAGCAGGCAGAAGAATTTATACCAATATCAAAAAAGCCATTCAGTATATTATTTCCATTCATATTCCAATCATCTTGACAGTTTCTCTGCCTTTGTTTTTAGGTTGGATTTATCCCAATATTTTCACACCGGTACATGTGATATTTTTAGAATTAATAATGGGTCCAACATGCTCAATCGTCTATGAAAATGAACCGATAGAAAAGAATGCCATGCAGCAAAAGCCACGAAAGATGACAGAAACCTTTTTGAATTGGAGTGAATTAAGCATTAGCATCATTCAAGGATTGATGATAACTGCTGGCGTATTGTTCGCCTATCAATTGGTTGTTCAAAATGGAGCAAGCGAAGAAACGACAAGAGCGATGGTTTTCACCACACTCATCTTTTCCAATGTGTTTTTAAGTCTAACCAACCGTTCTTTTACTTATAGTCTTTTTGAAAGTTTTAAAAACAAAAACACCCTGTTTCCATTGATAATAGGAGCAACTTTAGTTTTGCTATTTGCCATTTTATACATACCAGTATTTTCAAAATTCTTTCATATAAGCAGTTTAAATTTAAAGGATTTAGGGATTGCAATTTTGATAGCAATGGTATCGGTATTGTGGTTTGAGGTGTATAAATGGGGAAAAAGAAATTCTAATAAAAAGTAATGCAATCGGAATAGTGAAAATAAGTTTGGAGATTGAATTTAAGAATGGGTACTGACGAGCAGTATTTTTTGACAGATTGATTTTGTTTAGCCCTACGGGCTGTGTTGTATGTTAACCCTTCTTCCACAGGCTGTCGCCTATGGATAACCAAATATAGTCCTACGGACAATTTGTGAATGTTCTCATATTTGCATAATTTGAAAAAAGGTGATTGCATCATCATGCAGGTAAACACACCTGTACTTTTCAAAATAATGTATCAGTTATTAAACTTTACTTCTACCTATAAATTATCTGCAACAAACTGTTTACAATACTCCTTTATTAACTGCCTGACTTTTCTAAATTCTTCACTAATTTCTTCGTCTGTTCCTATCGATTTTGCAGGGTCGGGAAAGTTTTGATGAAACTTTTTTGCTTTGGTTGGAAAGAATGGACAACGCTCTTTTGCATTGTCGCAAACTGTAATTACAAAATCAAAATCTATATTTCGGTATTCGTCAATATTGTTTGAGGTGTGATTAGAAATGTCAATGCCGTCTTCTTGCATTGTGACAATTGCTTTTGGGTTTACTCCGTGCGTTTCCACACCTGAACTGTAAACGTCTGCTTTTTTACCTGCAAAATAGCGTAAATAACCTTCTGCAATTTGGCTTCTGCAACTGTTTCCTGTGCAAAGCACTAAAATTTTCTTTGTCATTTTGTATAATATTTTTGTTTTAGAAATAAACTAATCTTAACCAATAAAATTAGAACTGGAACTTCTACCAATGGTCCGATAACGCCTACAAATGCCTGTGGTGAGTTGATACCAAAAACCGCAATAGCAACAGCAATTGCCAATTCAAAATTGTTGCCTGTGGCTGTAAATGCGATGGAAGCATTTTTGTCGTAAGGGATTTTCATTGCTTTATTGATGAAAAAACTAACAAAAAATATCAGTACAAAATAGATGATTAAAGGAACGGCTATCTTAATTACATCAAAAGGTAATTCTACAATTTTATTCCCTTTTAAGCTGAACATTAATACGATTGTCAACAAAAGTGCAATCAGTGTTATAGGCGAAATCTTCGGAACAAATTTATGATTATACCAATCTTTTCCTTTTTGTTTTATCAGAATATATCGGGTAAGAAAACCAGCTAAAAACGGAATACCCAAATATATCAATACGCTTTCGGTAACCGCACTCATTGAAACACTTACATCAAAATTGCCCAAACCTAAATATTTAGGCAAAACATTGATGAAAAACCAAACAAAAAAGCTATACGATAGAACTTGAAAAATACTATTCAAAGCAACAAGTAAAGCGGTGTATTCTCTGTTCGCTTTGGCTAAATCACTCCAAACTATAACCATTGCGATACATCTTGCCAAGCCAATCAAGATAAGTCCTGTCATATATTCAGGTTCGTTTCGCAAACACAAAACGGCTAATCCGAACATCAACAAAGTACCGATTACCCAATTGAGTAACAACGAAATGGCAATTACTTTTCTATCTTGTAACGCTTTGGGCAATAAGGAATAATCCACTTTTGCTAATGGTGGATACATCATTAAAATTAATCCGATTGCCAATGGAATATTAGTTGTTCCGATTGAAACGGCATTGATATTAGTAGGAATATTTGGAAAAAAATATCCCAAACCAACACCAATTGCCATTGCTAAAAATATCCAGACCGTCAGATAACGGTCTAAGAACTTCATTTTAATATTCATCGTTTTTTACTTGAATAATTTCTCCATTTATAGTGCACGATAACTTTACGGTATTGTAGATTGTGCCAAATTTTTCAATATTCTTCTTTAGCAATACGGTATTTATATTTTCATCAGCACTGTAAATAATTAACTTGTAATTTATATTATCCATTTTCACAGGTTTTTCCGTGCGAATAGCGGACACATTTACTACGGCTTTTGCATAAGTGAAATTCATCATAGCAGAAAATCGTTCTACATTTTTTAGCATACACGCAGCAAAAGCTCCTAAAAAAAGTTCGGCAGGATTAGGTAAAATTTCTGCTGAATTTGAAGTCGTTCCAAAAGCTATCTCATTTTGCTTTATTTGTAGTATCGCATCTTTTGTTGAAACAGATGAAGCCTTAATTTGATATTCCATAATTATTTTTTTAGCAACATTTCGAACTTGGTGAACAACAATCCGCTGGCTTTTCGGCATAAACCGTTATGCTTCTAATTACCGTATCGTTTGCTTTGTATTGCGTAATTTCTTCTTCATTTAGATAATCCTTCAAAATATCGTCAGGAACAATAATCGGTTTGTCTTTTTGAATAATCATATTTGCAAATCCAACTTTGCTTACAAAGCTCAAATATTCTTCTTTATCAATCGCACTTGCCACACATCCTGCATACATTTCAGCCGCATTTTTAATTTTTTCGGGTAGTTCTCCTGTTAAAACAATATCTGAAATACTGAAATGTCCGCCTGGTTTTAATACGCGGAACATTTCGGCAAAAACCGCTTGTTTATTCGGTACAAGGTTTAAGACACAATTGCTCACAATGACATCTGCCGTATTCGCGGCTACAGGCATATTTTCAATATCACCTTGTCTAAATTCAACATTATTAAAACCCAATTTTTCTGCATTTTGCCGAGCTTTATCAATCATCGCTTCTGTAAAATCAATTCCGATAACTTTTCCAGTTTCGCCTGTTTCTGCTCTGGCAACGAAACAATCATTACCCGCTCCGCTTCCTAAATCAATAACGGTATCGCCTTTTTTGATTTTGGCAAATTGTGTAGGCAAGCCACAACCCAAACCTAAATCTGCATCGGGATTATAACCATCCAGCTCGTTGTATTCTTCGCTCATGATGTTATATACTTCGGTGCTACAACTACCTGCACCACAGCAGGAAGAAGCGTTACTTCCTTTGTCTTGTAAAGCAATTTCACTGTATTTTTGCTTTACCATTTCTTTGATTTCTTGTTCTGTTTGCATTGTATTTATATTATTAATTAGTGATTGATTAACAGCAGTTTTGCTTGGTAACTGTTGTGATGATTTTTGAAAAATAATTTTTAAGGACTTCAAAAGTTTTTTCATCAATACAATAGCAAATCGCATTGCCTTCGATGTTCCCTTTGATTAATCCTGCATTTTTAAGCTCTTTCAGATGTTGCGAAACGGTTGGTTGAGCAAGTGGTAATTCATTTACGATGTCTCCGCAAATGCAAGCGTTTACTTTCAATAAATGCTCTATGATAGCCACTCTTGCAGGATGTCCTAATGCTTTTGCAATAGTTGCGATTTGATTTTGTTGGTCTGTAAAGTGGTCTGTTTTTGTTGCACCCATTTTTATACTTATTTAATATTGCAATATTACGATAAAGGTTTTAATTGTAAAATAATTTTCGTGTTTTTTTTTTAAATATATTGTTGGAATAAAGTTTGTTCAGGCTGTTTTATGTCCGTCTGTTGATGTTAGCACGGTCGTTTGTAGGGTTGCAACTAATTTTGCAAATTTTACAAAAAACTGATTATCGCTCGGAAATAAAAATAATGAAAAAAATTGCACAATCAAAATATTAGTTCTACTTTTGTGAGTGAATACTAACTAACATTAAAAATAATAGTATGGCAACATTTGAAAAAGAAAAGATATTCAACCTTGAAAATTCAATTGAATACACAGACGGAGGCGTTATCAGCAAACAGGTAACTAAAGCTAAAGGTGGAAATTTAACCTTGTTTTCTTTTGACAAAGAACAAGGTTTATCAGAGCATAAAACACCTTTTGATGCGATTGTACAGATTTTAGATGGCGAAGCAGAAATAACGATTGGAAGCAATTTACATAAATTAGAAAAA
>JAKQEZ010000331.1 GCA_029558435.1 Bacteroidota bacterium | reverse complement strand
CAAGGCTCGTTGGCTACCAATGTTTCTTGCCCGTCTGCTCTTTCGCTGTCTTTGTAAACTTTGATTTCTTTATCCTTGAAAACTTTATGAATTGGTTCTTTGATATAGTCTGAACCTTCATATTCTGTCGAGTTGCTCTTTATGTCTGCTTCAATACTCTGCAAAAGTCCGATTAAGGCTTGCAGATAGTCGAAATGGCTAATTTCTTTCAGTCGTTCGGTTGTTCCGCTAAAAGTAATTTCCAACCCTGCTAAAAAGTCTGTGCTGTTAATGAAATTGGAAAGTGAACCAACACTTGGAAAGTAATGTGTTAAACTGTCGAAATAGAAAAATGGGTTTTGGCTTAATGCAAAACGGATTGTGTTTTTCGGAATTTCAGTCAGCTTTACATCTTTGGTTTTAATTACTTCATAATTTGATTGTGTCGGCTCCATTTCAAAAAAGGCACTTGACATTCTGCCAACTCCTGAAGATAAAGTGTGTCGGTAGTTAGTTTTTTTAACTCCTAAATCGGCAAATGATTTTATGTTGTCAAAACTTTTGGGGACTTTCTTGTTAAAGAAAACGTGTCCGTCTCTATAAAAATCGGTTTTCTTAAATTCAGGTTTTAAGAACAAATTTAGCTGAACCAAATTAGCATCATCTTCATAAATACCAGAATCCACAAGGGCTTTCTTCAATTCCGAAATGTAACGGCTATCTTCTTTGGTATGGTAATACAGCTCTTCCAATATTTTTAAGTCATTGGAAATATCATCATCAAATTTACGGGTAAACTTGTCTTGCCCTTCTTCCAAAGCAAAAGGATAATACCTTGCACCACGTCCAATTAATTGTGCTTCTGAAAGTGTGGTTTTCCCCGGCTTACCGTCTTTTCCGTCTCGGTCTTCGTAAAGACGAACAATGTCGAACAAATTCAAAACGTCCCAACCTTCATTCAATTTCTGTACGGCAAAAACAGCACGGATTGGATTGTTTTCATCTTCCAAGGTGTTGAGCAATATTTGGTTTTGCTCGGCTTCTGCATCATTGTTGGCACTTAGGCAATTTTCAATTCTGAAATTGGCTTGTATGCGTTTTACAATTTCGATAGCTGAAATTCCTTTGGCTTCAAAAAATCGGAAAGCTTTTTGAACAATTGGAACAGTCGAAGTCTTTTGAATTTTTTCCACCATTGCCGCTGAAAAATCATCAATCAGTTTGTGAAATTTTTCTTTATTTTTTTCCGATTCGGCAATTGTTTTTTTAGCTTTAAACAGAATTACAGGCTTCAAATTG
>JAKQEZ010000043.1 GCA_029558435.1 Bacteroidota bacterium | reverse complement strand
ATCTTTCAGATATCAGGGGTTGCAACCTACTAGTTCAATAAAAAAATGTAGATTTTTATCCTTTTTTTGACGAGTTGTTAATACTTGCCAAATATTTTTCAACAAAAAATCATTTATTATATTTATTTTCAATATATTAGCACAACAAATAAAAGTCGTTCAATAGAAAACTATGCAAATAATTTTGATAATTGAATGTTTGTTTTTTTCTTTGTTGCCGATTAACCTTTAAAAATTAGAAAAATGTCTGATATTAAAACAAGAGTAGTAGCGATTATCGTTGACAAATTAGGAGTTGAAGAAAGCGAAGTAACAACAAGTGCAAGCTTCACAAATGATCTTGGTGCTGATTCATTAGACACTGTAGAATTGATTATGGAATTCGAAAAAGAATTCAACATTGCAATTCCAGATGATCAAGCAGAAAACATCCAAACTGTTGGTGATGCTATTTCTTACATTGAGAAAAACGCATAATTAATAAGATAACAAGTATTAATTTTTCTTGAAACTAGATTTATGTTGTTAAAAAGAGTTGTTGTAACTGGAATGGGGGCGCTAACTCCAATTGGTAATACTTTAGATGAATATTGGAAAGCATTGCTAGCTGGTAAAAGCGGAGCTGCACCAATTCAGCACTTTGATGCAACATTGTTTAAAACTCATTTTGCGTGTGAGTTAAAAAACTTCAATATTGAAGATCACATCGAGCGCAAAGAGGCAAGAAAAATAGATCCATTTGCACAATATGCCATGGTTTCAGCAACTGAAGCTGTGGCAGATTCTGCGATCTTAGACAGTAATCCAAATTTGGATAGAATTGGGGTAATTTGGGGTTCTGGAATTGGTGGTTTGAAAACATTTCAAGATGAAGCTCAAGCTTTCTTTGAAGGCGATGGTACACCACGTTTCAACCCGTTCTTTATCCCTAAAATGATTGCAGATATTGCTGCTGGTCATATTTCTATCAAATACGGGTTTAGAGGTCCTAATTATGTTACAGTTTCTGCATGTGCATCATCTACCAACGCCATTATTGATGCGTTCAATATGATTCGTTTAGGCAAAGCGGATGCCATCGTGACAGGTGGTTCTGAAGCGTGTGTGAACGAAATGGGAATGGGTGGTTTCAACGCACTTAAAGCATTATCTACAAGAAATGATTCTCCTGAAACAGCTTCTCGTCCATTTGATGTGGATAGAGATGGTTTTGTATTGGGCGAAGGTTCTGGTGCTTTAATTTTAGAAGAGTTGGAACATGCCTTGGCAAGAGGTGCAAAAATTTATGCAGAAGTAATTGGAGGTGGAATGTCGGGTGATGCTTATCACATTACGGCGCCACATCCAGAAGGATTAGGTGCTAAAAACACAATGTTGGCAGCCTTAGAAGATGCAAATATTTCTCCAAATGAGGTGGATTACATCAATGTTCATGGAACATCCACACCATTAGGGGATATTGCAGAAGTAAAAGCTATTCAACAAGTTTTTGGTGAACATGCTTATGATTTGAACATTAGTTCTACTAAATCAATGACGGGGCATTTATTAGGTGCTGCCGGTGCAATCGAAGCAATTGCAAGCATCATGGCAGTGAAAGAAGATATTGTTCCACCTACAATCAACCATTTTACAGATGATCCAGAATTGGATCCTAAGTTGAACTTTACGTTTAATAAAGCACAAAAGAGAACTGTAAATGTTGCATTGTCAAACACTTTTGGGTTTGGCGGACATAATACAAGTGTAATTGTTAAGAAATTTTCAAAATAAAATTGTTTCAATTTGGTCGCATCTTTAGATTCGGTAGAAATGATAAACAACTTGATTTAACGCAATTTATCATTTCGCGTTTTGGTTATCGACCAAAAAACATTGCCCTTTTTGAAAAAGCTATAACACATAAATCCAACGTTAATACCAAATTTGCAGAATCTAATGAACGCCTAGAATTTCTTGGCGATACCATTATTGATGCCGTTGTGGCAAGTCTGCTTTACGATCGTTTCCCAAAAGAAGATGAAGGTTACCTCACAAAAGTAAAATCAAAATTGGTGAGTAGAAAAACCCTTTCTGAAATTGCAGAAGAAATGGAAATTCGTAACGTGCTCAACTACCACAAAGGGCGCTCCATCAACATTAATACATTGGAAGGAAATGCGTTTGAAGCTATCATTGGTGCTATTTATTTAGACGGTGGATTTGATGCTGTTCAAAAATCATTGAAACGCCATATTTACCGAAAATACGTCAACATCAACCGAATTTTGGAAGAGGAAATTGATTTTAAATCACGCTTGTATATTTTTTGTCAACGCGAACGATTTTCAATAGATTTTCAAGTAATTAGCGAGGTAAATACAGGGCAATCATGGGAATACAAAGTGGTTGTTTTGCTGAATGAAAAAAAATATGGTTTAGGTATTGGACCGTCAAAAAAAGCAGCCGAACAAGCAGCTGCTAAAGAAACGCTCGAATTAATTGGTGTTATTTAGTAAACTTCTGTTCTTTCGCTACTAAATTGCTTTAGTTTTATTAAATTTGTACCAGATTTTAGATACAATGCAATTATTAGACGGTAAAAAAACAGCAGCTTCCATTCGCGAAGAATTAGCTTTAGCAGTAAAAAACAGAAAAGAAAGTGGAAAGAAAATCCCTCATTTAGCAGCTATTTTGGTTGGAAATGATGGGGGATCGCTTACTTATGTAAACAACAAAGTAAAATCGTGCGAAGAAATAGGTTTTGAAAGCACCTTGATTCATTACGATGATACTATTACCGAAGAAGCATTGTTGAAAAAAATCAACGAATTGAATGAAGACCCAAACATTGATGGTTTTATTGTTCAATTGCCTTTACCAAAACACATTGACGAGTTAAAAGTTACCCAAGCTGTCTTGCCTTCAAAAGATGTGGATGGATTTCACCCTCAAAATTTAGGAAACATGGTGCTTAATTTACCAGGGTTTTTACCTGCAACACCAGCTGGAATCATCGAACTTTTAAAACGCAACAATATTGAGACAGCAGGTAAGCATTGCGTTGTAATCGGTAGAAGCAACATTGTAGGTTCGCCAGTTAGCATTCTTTTAGCAAGAAATACCAATCCTGGAAATTGCACGGTGACTTTAACGCACAGTAGAACAAAAAACCTTACAGAAATTTGCCAACAAGCAGACATTATCATTGCTGCAATAGGGAAACCAGAGTTTGTTACCGCAGAAATGGTTAAAGAAGGCGCTGTTGTGGTGGACGTTGGAACTACTCGTGTAGAGGATGCAACGCGTGAACGTGGATGGCGTTTGTGTGGCGATGTTGATTTTAAAAACGTAGCTCCAAAATGTTCATTCATTACGCCAGTTCCTGGTGGAGTAGGACCAATGACCATTGCTTCGTTGATGATTAACACATTGAGAGCAGTTGAACTAAAAGGTTTATAATCTTATTTTCCATATTTCACAATTCGTTGTTAATGATAATTCATTGGCAGCAAATTTCTTGTGTTTTACAATTGTAATTTTACCGTGAATAAGTTTATAGCAAGCTATGAGATTGCAAAAATTCGTTAAACGATGCAACAAAATCAGCTGTAACACGTATAAAATGATAGTATGGAACTGGTAATCGTATCAAATAAGCAAGAAGTTACAAAATCGCGCATTTTTACAAGCGCTATCTTTCTTATTCTCCTATTGTTGATTAGTCTCATTACAGTAACTACTGTAACAGACCCACCAGTTCATTCTGAATTAACGAAAGAAGTTCCAGTAGAATTCATTGAATTAAATTTTGATCCAACAAAAGACCAAGGAGGCTCACCTGGTGGTAGCGGAAAAGCATCGGATGAAATTTTGAATAAAACCAATCCACCACAACAAACAGGTGTTGTAACTACAACTGACCCTAATGCAACTGCTATTCAGTCGGGGAAATCCAATAAAACAACTTCAGAAAAACCATCTCAAAACACGGCAACAACAACAAACAACACCAATCCAATTTTTGGTGGAAAAGGTGGCTCAGGTGGTGGAAATGACTCTGGAAGCGGTGGTGTTATTGGTAACGATAATGGTAAAGGAGGTAAAGGAACTGGAACAGGAAGTGGTGATGGAAGTGGTAGCGGAAAAGCACGTGTACGCTACAACGAAATTACAACTTCTAACATTTACACCAATTCATTGATTAAAGTAACGTTGATTTTGCAAGTCAATGAAGAGGGAAAAGTAATTGGAACTCGCGTTGTTGGTAAAGAAACTACAACCAACGATCAAAGTATTATAAGTAAGGTTGCTTCGGCTTGCAAGGCGCAGTTGAAATATGCTAAAGGATCAAGCATTACCGAAGAATATTACCACATTTGGATTCAACCGCAATAAAATTCAATTGGCATTAACGTATCAAGATACTGTTGATTGGTTGTTTCAACAATTTCCTGCTTATCAAAAGATTGGTGCCTCGGCCTATAAACCTGGATTGGAGAACGTACATCTGTTGTTGAATCACTTTGGTAATCCACACCACCATCTAAAATTCATTCATGTTGCTGGGACCAATGGCAAAGGTTCAACTTGCTCCATGTTGGCATCCATTTTAAAAGAAGCTGGGCAAACTGTGGGGTTATTTACCTCTCCACACATACACGATTTTCGAGAGCGCATACGAGTAAACGGGGAAATGGCTACTGAACAATTTGTGATAGACCAAGTGCAAGCTATCCAATCGGCACAATTAACTATTCAACCTTCCTTTTTTGAAATTAGTTTTTTATTGGCTTTACTTTATTTTCAGCAACAAAATTGCAGTGTTTGTGTGATAGAAACAGGGTTGGGCGGACGTCTAGATGCCACCAATTGCATACAGCCAGAAATTTCGTTGATTACTAACATTAGCATAGAGCATACACAATTTTTGGGCAATACCATTGCAGCAATTGCACGTGAAAAAGCGGGAATTATAAAAGCCAATACGCCCGTTGTGATAGGTGAATACCACCCAGAAGCTGCGCCTGTTTTTAAAGAAGTGGCAACAGCACAACACGCTCCAATTTATTTTGCATCCGAAGAAAACATTGAAGTTCCCATCAATTTTCCTTTGTTAGGAAATTACCAACATGCCAATTATCGGTTGGTGCACAAAGCGTTGGATTGCTTGCAACACGTTTTTCCAGTTTCAGAAAAAGCAATTGAATTAGGATTGAAGAATTTGAACAGAAACAGTGGTTTTTACGGCAGAATGCAAGTGGTAGAGCAAGCTCCACAAGTTATATTTGATGTTTCGCACAATGAAGCCGGCATGAAGGCAACACTTGATTATTTTAAGGATTACAAACACCTTGTTGTGATTTATGGTTCAAGTGCAGATAAAGATTTAGACAAGATTTTTCAGTTATTTCCCAAGCATTTTACCTATTTTTTTACAGAATTTTCAAATGAACGTTCGGCAACTATTGAAAAATTGAAGCACTACTCAGAAAAATATGAGATATCTGGACAATTTTTTCAATCACCTCAAGAAGCGTTGCGAGTTGCAAAAACAATTGTAAATAAAGAAGATACGATTTTGGTATTGGGCAGCTTTTTTTTAATTGCAGATTTTTTTTAATTTTTTCTAAAAAAATGCTTGCAGAATGAAAAAAATACCTTAGATTTGCACCCACAATTAACAAACGAGTTAGTTGAAATATAAAGAAAGGGAAATTAGCTCAGTTGGTTTAGAGCATCTGCCTTACAAGCAGAGGGTCGGCGGTTCGAATCCGTCATTTCCCACAAAAAGCTGTCTTCGGATGGCTTTTTTTTTGCTATTTAGTTTATCCCGATGTGAAATAATTGTTAAGGTCGGCGGTTCGTTCCGATAGCTATCGGAACCGTCATTTCCCACAAAAAGATGTATTCAGTCTACTTTTTTGAAAATACAATAGTTTTTGTTGTTAGAACCAAATGAAGAACTTTTATAATTTTTGTACGTGTGGATGAAGCATAATTTTTGTTAAGTATTTTTTCTTTCAAGCGAAGAAAAATATTTTTGCAAAAAACAATTTATGATTACATACAATCCAAAAAGTTGGTTGAAACTAGTTTTTTCCTTTCGAAAAAGCGATACTACACGCATTTTGCTTATTCCAATTATTTCCATGGCAGTTTTCACAACGCTAATTGCTTATATAGAAATAAACTATTTGAAAGACGTTGCCTATTTAAAAAACCTAATGACAATATACACTTTAATAGGTTTTGTTATTTCGATGCTTTTAGTTTTTAGAACCAATACAGCTTATGACCGATGGTGGGAAGGTCGACGAAAATGGGGCGAATTAATCAACGAGTCACGCAATATTGCAATAAAATTATCACACTTAATAAAAGACAAAGATGAACACAATTTCTACAATCGCATGTTGCCCAATTTTGCTTTTGCATTAAAAACGCATCTACAAAATGGTGTCAATAATTGGTCGGAATTAGATCTAACAGCCGAAGAATTGCAGGAATTGAAATCAAAAGAACACGTGCCCGCGCATATTGTAAAAATGATTTACCAAAAAATATACGAATTAAAAGCAATACAACAAATTTCTGAAATTGACTTTTTGGTTTTAGACAAACAATTAAAAACGTTGATGGAAATTTGTGGGGCGTGTGAACGTATTAAAAAAACACCCATCCCCTATTCTTATAGCATGTTCTTGAAAAAATTCATCTTAATTTATGTTGTTACCATTCCAATTGCATTGGTGCCTCTTTTAGGGTATGTAGCCTCTGCAATAGCCACTTTTATCTTTTACATTCTTATGAGTATTGAAATCATTGCAGAAGAAATTGAAGATCCATTTGGAGGTGATGATAACGACTTACCAACCGATGTGATTGCAATGAACATCAAAAAAAGTGTACATGAACTTTTAAATTAATTGAAAAACAATAATTTAATTTACTCTTTACACAATATTCCATACAATTTATCGTTTTTGTATAAAAGTTCATTTATTTCTGTTAGCTTTTCAAGAATGCCTATTAATTTTTAAACAGTTTTTTTTGGAATATTCGATGAAATAGCTTAAATTTGTAATAAGATATCAGAAATGATAATCCACCGAAAAAACAAAATGTGTTTGGCACAATGTTTGAATAGGTTAAATTAGTAGTAGTAAGAGTTAGTTTTCATAAGTAGTAGTAGTTTAGGTTAATGTGAAGGGGAGGACGTAAGTCTTCCCCTTTCGCATTTTATTTTTTTTTACTATTTTTGTAAAAATTACATATAAGTGAGTCATTTACCCAACTTAATCATTGATTTAACAATCATACTAACTGCTGGAGGTGTAGTTACGCTTTTATTTAAAAAATTAAAACAACCCTTAGTACTCGGTTATATCCTTGCAGGTTTTCTGGTGAGTCCCAATTTTCACCACTTCCCAACCATTACTGATATTAAAAACATTGAAATTTGGTCGCAAATTGGTGTTATTTTTCTCTTGTTTAGTTTAGGATTAGAATTTAGTTTCAAGAAATTAACGCAAGTGGGAGGCACAGCTTCAGTCACGGCATTGGTTGAGATTACTGGAATCGGCTTTGTTGGTTTTATGGTGGGAACCCTTTTGGGATGGAATACCATGGATAGCTTATTCCTCGGCGGAATGTTATCTTTATCCTCAACCATTATTATTATTCGGACTTTTGATGAACTCGGAATAAAAACTGAAAAATTTGTTGGTGTAGTCCTCGGAACACTCATTGTAGAAGACTTACTTGCAATTTTATTAATGGTATTACTTTCTACCATCGCCACAGGATCAGGCTCAGCGGGAGATGCATCCATTCTTTGGTCGGTACTAAAATTGGTATTCTTTTTAGTTTTGTGGTTTGTTTCGGGTATCTTTTTTATTCCCACAATACTTAAGAAAACAAAAAAATTAATGAATGATGAAACATTGTTGGTCGTGTCAATCGCTCTTTGTTTCATCATGGTGATTTTTGCTGTAAATGCTGGTTTTTCAAAAGAATTGGGTGCTTTTATCATGGGTTCTATTTTGGCAGAGACCAAGCAGCGTGAAAAAATTGAACACTTAGTGAGTCCACTAAAAGATTTATTTGGAGCAATATTCTTTGTATCGGTTGGGATGTTGATTGACCCCAACATGATTGTTGAATACATCGTCCCTATTGTTATTCTCGTTTTTGTTATTTTATTTATCAATAGTTTAATAACATCAACAGGAGCATTTTTATCTGGACAACCACTAAAAACATCCATTCAAACAGGGATGAGTATGGCGCAAATTGGTGAGTTTTCGTTCATTATTGCCACTTTAGGTTTGTCACTTGGTGTCATCAGTGATTTTCTTTATCCAATTGCTGTAACCGTTTCAGCCATTACAACGCTGACAACACCCTACATGATTAAAGCCTCACCAAAAGTTATAAGTTGGGTAGAACGCAAGTTGCCTGAGCGTGTAATGACACGATTGAACAATTACACCATCAATGCACAATCGGCAAATGCAACAAAAGATTGGCATCAATTGGTTAAAGTGTCTATTACCAATTCTTTGATTTATTCGGTTATTTTAATCACCATTATTTTTGCCTTTTCGCGTTATTTGGCACCTATATTCTTTGAACAATTTGGAGAAAATTTAACAACAAGAATCATTGCTTCTTTGATTACTTTGGTTGCAATGTCACCTTTTTTATGGGCAATAATTGCAAGAAATTTTAAATCAGAATTAAGAAGCAGATTGTTGGCTCAAGAAAAATACCGTGCGCTCGTTTACATGGTTAGCTTGTTTAAAGTTGCGTTGGCTGTGTTCTTTATTTCATTTATGTTGCGCGCCTATTTTTCAAATACTGTCACTGTTTCCAGCGTTATCATTATCTTATTTTTCTTGGTTGTTTTTAGAAAAAAAGTACAACGATTCTATAATTATTTCGAAGACCGTTTTAAAACCAATTTGAATGTAAAAGACAATCAGGCAGAAAATGTAGCAAAAATGGCTCCGTGGGATTCTCACATTGTGGTGATTAAAGTACCTGCTAATTCACCTATAATTGGAAAAAAATTGAGCGAGTTGCAATGGCGTGAAAAAGTAGGTGTCAACGTTGCTTCGATCATGCGTGGCGAGCATTGTATTCGCATTCCAAAAGCTAATGAAATTATCTATCCGTATGATGAATTAGGGTTAATTGGAACGGATGAGCAATTGGCAGAAATGGAATTAATCATTGTTCCACGATCTTTGCATAGCTCAAAAATACAAGAAGCACCAAATGTGATTTTGCATGCACTAACAGTCAGAAAAGATTCACCCAATATTGGAAAAACTATTCGCAGTTCTGGGTTAAAAGAAAAAACACACGGATTGGTTGTGGGTATTGAACGTGATGGAGAACGTTATCTTAATCCAGAATCCAATTGGATGTTGATGCCAGGAGATATTGTTTGGATTGTAGGTGATCCTAATTTAATTCAGAAATACGTCGATTAATCTTTGTGGAAAATATAGAAAATCTCTTTTTCCATTAATCGGTAACGTTCCATTTTGTCTTTGCCAATATTTTTATCCTTGTCGAAAATTTCGGTGTGGAACCCCACTTTTTCTAACCAGTTGGGATAATCCATACCAAACAAGCGCAAATGGTCTTTTTGCCAATAGTATTTTTCTCTATCGGCTTCTGAAGTGATGTTTTTATCCTCTAAAGTTGTTGCTCTTGCAATATCTTGAGGCACTTGCATGATAGCCCATCCTCCTGGTTTCATAACGCGATACAATTCACTCATGCATTGAATCGGATCGTCAACATGTTCCATCACATGATTGCAAAACACAACATCAAATTGATTGTCTTCTAACGGAATTTTATGCAAGTCAAAATGCATATCAGCAATGGGCGACACTAAATCGGCGGTTAAATAATCCAAGTTTTTTTGTTGCTTGAATTTTTTATGAAAACATTGTTCTGGCGCAATGTGCAATACTTTTAAATGCGGCGCTGTAAAAAAGTTGGAAAAATCGCGTAAATACAACCACATTAAACGGTGGCGCTCCAACGTTAAATCACCGGGACACAATACGTTATCACGATTCATAGTGCCGTAAGCTAAAAACTTAGAATAACTTCTTTCGCAAACCGGACATTCTACATTATTTCCTTTGTATAATAAGGGAGCAATCAATTTGAACGGATAGCTCAAACGAATTAATAACGGACGTGGTAACTTGCGAAGCAAAAATTTATATAGTTTTTTCATTTTCGTGATTTTGCACAAATATAAAGTTAAAATGCGACTTATAGTCTTATCTGTTTTCTAATTGCCAATTTATCGTAATTTTGTAGCTTTGAACAAATATAAACACAACATTTGAACAACAATGAAAGTATCTTACAATTGGTTGAAACAATACACAACAATTAATGCCACTCCAAACGATTTGGACAAAATTCTAACCGACACGGGTTTAGAAGTTGAAGGAGTTGAGAAAATGGAAGCCATCAAAGGTGGTTTGGCAGGTGTGGTAGTTGGTGAAGTGATGGAATGTGAAAAACATCCTGATGCCGATAAATTGAAAGTAACCAAAGTAAATGTTGGTACCGACGAATTGTTGCAAATTGTTTGTGGAGCTCCCAATGTGGCTAAAGGTCAGAAAGTGGTTGTTGCAACAGTGGGAACTACCTTGTATCCCACTCCTGATGAACCGTTCAAAATTAAATTATCTAAAATTAGAGGGGTAGAATCTGCCGGTATGTTGTGTGCCGAAGATGAACTGGGATTAGGTAAAGGACACGATGGAATTTTAGTGTTGGATAACGCCATAGAGGTTGGAACGCCAGCAGCAACTGTTTTTGAGTTGGAAGACGATTATACCATAGAAATTGGGTTAACACCTAACCGTGCAGATGCAATGGGACACATAGGCGTTGTGCGCGATTACATTGCTTACCAAAATGTGCACCATCAAGCAAATTTATCGTTGACCTTGCCAGCATTGGCTGATTTAACACCAAAAAGCCAATCAGAAGTTGTAAAAATTTCGGTAGAAAATAACGAATTGTGCCCTAAATATGTGGGAATTACCATTGCTGGTTTAACCGTAAAACCTTCACCTGCATGGTTGCAAAAACGTTTGAGAGCTGTTGGTTTATCGCCAATTAACAATATTGTGGATGTTACCAACTATGTGATGCGTGAATTGGGAACTCCTTTGCATGCATTTGATTGCCGTAAATTAGGCGGTCAAATTGTAGTAAAAACAGCAAATGCAGGAGATAAATTTGTAACCTTGGACGGTGTAGAACGCACTCTTTCTGCTTCTAATTTAATGATTACCAACGGCAAAGAAAATCTGTGCATTGCCGGAGTGTATGGTGGTTTGGATTCTGGAGTTAAAGATGATACAATTGCTGTTTTTATAGAATCGGCTTATTTTAATCCTGTTTCTGTAAGAAAAACAGCCAAAGAACATGGCTTAAACACCGATGCATCGTTTCGTTTTGAGCGTGGTGTAGATCCTTCCCTCACCGAATATGCGTTGCGCAGATGTGCTTCGTTGATTTTGGAAGTAGCTGGTGGAACCGTTGCAATGAATGAAACCTGCGTTGGAGCGATGGAAACTACACGCGAAGTGGCGTTTAATTATGAGCATTGCAACCGTTTAATTGGGACGGAAATAGCCCGTGATAAAGTCAATGAAATATTAAAAAATCTCGATATTACCATTCAATCGGTGAACAACGATGATGCTGTTTTAGTGGTACCTAACTACCGTGTGGATGTTACCCGAGAGGCCGATGTGATTGAAGAAGTATTGCGTATTTATGGTTTCAACAACATTCCATTACCCGAAAAAATGAACATGTCGGTGGGCGTTTTCCCTAAACCAGATATAGAAAAAGTGCAAGCAACAATTAGCGAATTTTTGGTAGGAAAAGGGTTCAGTGAAACGATGAATAACTCACTCACCAAATCGGCGTATGTGGAGAAATTGGGGGGTGAGCGTTTAAAATCAGAAAACAACGTTCCAATTCTCAACCCCTTGTCAAATGATTTGGATGTGATGCGTCAATCGTTATTGTTCAATGCATTGGAAGTTATCGAACACAATCAAAACCGTCAAAATCCTAATTTGCGCTTATTTGAATTTGGAAAAGTCTATCACAAATACAACGAATACACTGAAAACAAACGTTTATTGATTGCTGTAACGGGTAAAAAACTGGCAGAAAACTGGAACGATAATGCCGAAGCGCACAGCTTTTATAGTTTGAAAGGAATTGTAATTGCTGTATTGAAACGCATGGGATTAGAACAGTTTTTAAAAGAAAAAGCGCTTGAAAATTCTGATTTAATGGATGGTGTTCAATTGAGTTTGTTGAAAACAAAAATTGGTGAAATTGGAATGATTTCCCAAAAATTGAAAAAACATTTTGATATTAAAAACGATGTTTTTGTAGCCGATTTGGATTGGGATGCGCTTTTGAATGCGTTGAAAATGAATAAAATAGTATACAAAGAATTACCAAAAACGTTTGCTGTTCGCCGTGATTTCTCATTGCTATTGGATAACGCTGTAACTTTTGCATCAATTGAAGCAATAGCTAAAAATGCGGAGAAAAACTTATTGAAGCAAGTGGGCTTGTTTGATGTGTATGAAGGCAAAAACTTACCAGAAGGCAAAAAATCCTATGCTGTTTCGTTTGTATTCCAAGATGCAGAAAAAACCTTGCAAGATGCACAATTGGATGCAGTTATGAATAAAATTCGCAAGCAATTGGAAGAGCAATTAGGAGCAGAATTAAGATAAAACAAAAATCTATAACACAAAAAAATGCGTTGATGATTGGTCAACGCATTTTTTATTTATTCTCCTGTCAATTCTTTTATAGGATCCCAAAATAAGGAGTCAAAATGAATGATTTTATCGTTTACCACTTCAATTCCTTCTTCACGTAAACGTTGTTCCATCAATTCTGGCGGATTGAAGTGCATTTTTCCTGTCAACAAGCCGTTTCTGTTTACTACACGATGCGCTGGAACTCCCGGGTGTGTATGCGAGGCATTCATAGCCCAGCCCACCATTCTTGATGATGAAGGTGTGCCCAATGCTTTTGCAATTGCTCCGTATGACGTAACTCTTCCTTTGGGAATTAAACGTACGATGTCAAAAACACGCTCAAAGAAATCCGCATGACGTTCGTTGAGGTTCATGCCAAGCTATTATTCTACCGTAACCGATTTTGCCAAGTTTCGTGGTTGATCCACATTACATCCACGCATGATGGCAATGTAATACGACAACAACTGCAGTGGAATAGTCGCCAACAACGGCACAAAATGATCGTCCACCAACGGAATTTCAATCACTTGATCAGCAATGGCTTTCACTTGCGTATCACCTTCTGTAACAATAGCAATCACTTTTCCTTTACGAGCTTTCACCTCTTGAATGTTGGAAACCACTTTTTCATAAGATGGACCTTGAGTAGCAATTACCACCACTGGCATTTCTTCATCAATCAAGGCAATTGGTCCGTGTTTCATCTCAGCAGCCGGATATCCTTCAGCATGGATGTAAGAAATTTCTTTCAATTTCAAAGCACCTTCCAACGCCACTGGGAAACTGTTTCCTCTACCCAAATACAACGCATTTGTTGCATTGTGATAAGTATGTGCAATTTCTTTGATTAATTGGTCGGTTGAATCAAGAATGGATTGAACTTTAGCAGGAATAGACTCCATTTCTGCCAACAAGGTTCTATAATACGATTCACTGATAGTTCCTTTTTTATAGGCTAAACGCAATGCCATTAAGGTCAACACTGTAACTTGTGCTGTAAATGCTTTTGTGGAAGCCACCCCAATTTCTGGTCCAGCGTGGGTGTATGAACCTGCATCTGTTTCGCGTGAGATAGATGAACCTACCACGTTGCAAACACCCAATGTTGTTGCGCCTTTTGCTTTAGCAATTTTCAATGCAGCCAAGGTATCGGCAGTTTCACCCGATTGAGATACAGCAATCACAATATCGTTTTCATTGATGATAGGGTTACGGTATCTAAATTCACTGGCATATTCCACTTCCACGTTGATACGTGCCAAATCTTCTATTAAATATTCACCAACCAAGCATGCGTGCCAAGAAGTACCACAAGCCACCATGATGATGCGTGGTGCATTGGTTAATTTATTTTCGTAATCTTTAATTCCGCCCAAAGCAACATATCCTTCAGAAACGCTTAAACGTCCACGGAAGCAATCGCGGATAGAACGAGGTTGCTCGTGAATTTCTTTGAGCATAAAGTGTTCATAGCCACCTTTTTCCAATGCTTCTAATTGCAATTCCAATTCTTGGATGTATGGACTTTTTTGCTCACTACTACGAATGTTGTACACTTTCAAGCCTTCAAAACGGTCCAAAATAGCAATTTCTTCATCGTCTAAGTAAACCACATTTTTTGTGTGCTCTACAATTGGCGATGCATCCGAAGCCATGAAAAACTCACCGCCTTCACCAATTCCAACAACAAGTGGACTACTTTTTCTTGCAGCAATTAAACGGTTGGGATTGTCTTTTGAAATCACAACTATTGCATAAGCTCCTACCACTTGTTCCAATGCTAAACGCACTGATTCTGCAAATGAAACATCGGCATTTTTTTGGATATCATCAATTAAATGCACCAACACTTCTGTATCGGTTTCACTTCTAAAATGGTATCCTTTGCTTTCTAGGCTGCTTTTAATTTTGTCGTAATTCTCAATAATTCCATTGTGAATCAACGCTAAATGTTCGTTTTCAGAATAATGAGGATGTGCGTTCACGTCGTTTGGTTCTCCATGAGTAGCCCAACGTGTGTGCCCAATTCCTATTGTACCAGATATATCTTTGCCATTTGAAAACTCTTCCAAATTCGCAACTTTTCCTTTAATTTTGTAAATATTCAAATCGTTGGCATCATTTAATAATGCAATACCAGCACTGTCATACCCACGATATTCTAAGCGTTTTAATCCATTAACAATAATTGGATACGCTTGTTTTTTTCCGATATACGCTACAATTCCACACATATTACTTAAATTCAGTATAAGAGATGATTAATTTAGGTTTATTTTTATTGGTTGTTTGAGGTCCGTTGAACACAATTCTATCCACAGTGGATATAAAAGAAGTTCCTGGCGAAACTGTCAATTCACTTTGTGGAATAACTCCTGTTGAATAATTCTGCACAAAAATTCGAACATCTGCTACATAGCCTTTTAAATAACTATCATACGTTGCAGTTAAAGGCAAGAATGTGCTGTTTCCTTTTATGGTGATGCTTAATGTTGATGGATAGGTAAATTTAGAAGTTGCTAATGCTTGAATTGGCAAATACAATTTTGCTTCGTGCACCACAATATTTTTTGGTAAATTTTTCAACGTTGGAAAATTAATTTTTGCTCGGTGCTTACCAGCTTGTGCATAAAATTCTTCGTTACCAAGGGCATGATTCGCAATTACGCTTTCAATACGTTTGCCTGTATTGTTTACTTTGAAACGGTTATAACTTGCACAATCACTTGAGAAAATTAAATCAAATGGTGGTTTGGCAGTTCCGTTTTCTTTGTAATAAATTATTAATTTAGAATCTTGATCCAACAAATTAAAATATCCAACCATTCCTTGATTATTTCCTGGAGCCAAACCATTTGTTTTTACATAAATTCCTTTCAAATAATTGGAAGTAAACAAATCGTTGCTGCTAAAATCAGTATTGCCTTGTGAATCTTGAATCAACTGCAAAGCAATGGCAGGATTCAAAGGAATGCGCAATTGAGAATTAACAGTATCGCCATTAACAACAGTTAGTTGCTCTGGATTTAAACTCAGTGTTCCGCTTCCTTGTACCCAGTTTGTTGGTTTTAGGGTTAAATCTTGTGTGGAACGGTACAAGGTATCTTTGTACATTTTTTCGTCCACTTCAAATACTTCAAAGGTTTGATTGCCTGTGTAGCCATAGCCCCCTACATATTCCAATGCCAAAACAAAAGAATCGATGGTAATGTTTGGTACATCACCAAAATTAGGATTCAAACCAGACAAACGCACTTGAGAGTAAAATCCAACATCCATTGTCCCAAATTGGTTGTCGTTCAAAATACCAAGCAATCCATAGCGTGCGCCACTGGTGTAAATGGTGTCTTCTACAACCGTGTAGGTTTCCATTTGAAACGTATCAACACCGCCAGAAACCAACAATTTACTAGGATCGATGTAGTTGTTTCCCAATAAATTATCACTTTTCTTACAACTCGTTAAATTGATTCCAACAAATGCAATCAATAAAAAAGTAGCGGAAAGAACCACTTCTCTCCGCCAACTTTTACAACTATTTTTATTTTTTTTATACAAGTGCTTCTTCTATTATACGGTCAAAAAATTCAGACATCACTTTGTTTTGATGTTCTTCTGCTACAAAATCTTGTTTACAACAATCCAAATTGGTGTAAATTTCTTCGAGTTTTGGACACAATGATTCTGATGCAATGTTCACGCCATCAAAATATTTCAACATACTTGCAGTAACTGAATAAAAGTCAGTATCTTTAAAGTTTGCAATTGTTTCCTTATCGATGCCGTCAAATTTAAGTTTTTCAGCCAATCTTTCGTCCCAATTTTTGTTAAACTTATTGTCGTATAAACTATATACAACTTTGGTATCAGCAAAATGCGGGTCTTTGTTATATACTTTTTTCAAATACAAGCCCAAAGGCACCGTCATCCAACCATGGCAATGGATTACATCGGGTTGCCAGCCTAATTTTTTAACAGTTTCCAATACTCCGCGACAAAAGAAAATGGAACGTTCATCGTTGTCCACATATTCTTCATTATTTTCGTCGGTTGTGTTGTTTTTTCGTCTAAAAAACTCCTCGTTATCAATAAAATAAACTTGCATGCGTGCTTGTGCAATGGAAGCAACTTTAATGATAAGTGGGTGATCGGTATCATCAATTACAATATTCATCCCCGAAAGGCGAATTACTTCGTGTAATTGGTGTCTTCTTTCATTGATGCTTCCAAATTTGGGTGCAAAAACGCGTATTTCCTTACCTGCATCTTGAATTGCTTGTGGAAGTCTTCTGGCAGTAGCTGAAATTTCATTCTTTGGCGAAAAAGGTGCAATTTCTTGTGATATAAATAGAATTTTCTTTTTTTCCATTTGTGTTTATAGGTTTGAAAAAACTTTACAAAAATATATAAAAATTCTCTGATTTTCAAGAAAAAAAAATAGTTTTGCGTGTTTTTACTCCTTTCAATGTCGCAGTAATGATAGTATTTGAAAATGCGCTATCAATTAATAATCAGTTAATTGAATTAAAAAAATCAGGAAAAAAGATCGGATTTGTACCCACAATGGGCGCCTTGCATTCAGGGCATATTTCTCTTGTAAATAACGCAAAAGAGGTATGTGATGTGGTGGTGGTGAGTGTTTTTGTGAACCCTAAACAGTTCAATAACGCTACTGATTTGGAAAAATATCCACGCACGTTAGAAAAAGACGTAGCGCTTTTAGCTGAAAACGGGGTGGATTTTGTGTTTGCTCCAACATTTGAAGAAATTTATCCAGCAGATTATCAATCACCTAGCATTGATTTAATGCAATTGGACAAAGTGATGGAGGGACAATTTAGGCCCGGACATTTTAAAGGTGTTGTGGAAGTGGTAAAACGTTTGTTTGAAATTATACAGCCCGATTTTGCATACTTTGGACAAAAAGATTTTCAGCAAGTAGCCATCATTAAATACATGACTTCGTATTTCCAATTGCCAGTAACCGTTGTGGAGTGTCCTATTATTAGAAGTGACAAAGGATTGGCATTGAGTAGTAGAAACATGCGCCTATCTGAAGCTGATAAAGAACAGGCGTTAGTGCTTTACCAAACTTTGGTTTTTGCTAAAGAGCAAGTGGGAATGGTGCCTCCGAAAGAGTTGGCAGCACAATGTGCCGAAAAAATTAATCAAGCTGGTTTAAAAACAGAATATGTGGAAATTGTGGACGGCGCAACATTGGAAAAACTAACAGCGTGGAATACCTATGCTGTTTGTTGTGTTGCCGCATATTGTGGAGAAGTCCGATTGATTGACAACATGGTTCTTATTGGGTAAGAATAAAACCAGACAAGATGAATCTCCTATTCACCAAAAACATTAATTTTCGAATTCAGAGGTATTGTTGGAGTTATTCTTAAATTTGCCATAAAAAAATAATAAAATGAAATTTGTATCGGCTGCAGAGGTTAATAATAACAAGGAGTTGTACTACATCGTTGATATTCGTGAGGCGTATGAATACGATGCATGCCATATTAATTGCCCCAACATACCAATGGCTAATTTTATTGAACGTTTAAACGAGTTGCCTATGGATAAAAACATTGCTTTGTTGTGCAATTCTGGAAACCGCTCTTCTGCATTGGCTAACTTGTTAACTACAGAAAATAAATTGAATAACATCTTCATCATCACTGGTGGCATTATAGCATGGAAAGAAGAAGTAGATAATTCATTAAATCTTTAAATTTCACACAACTAAATGGAATTAATTCACTCGTTTTTAGACTTTTTTCTTCACTTAGACGAACACCTCCATTCAATGATAACCAACTATGGGAGTTGGATTTACATTATTTTGTTCATCATTATTTTTGTGGAAACAGGATTGGTTGTCATGCCATTTTTACCAGGCGATTCGCTCTTGTTTACTGCGGGTGCATTTTGTGCTGGTGTAGTAAATGAAGCAGGCAATGTGGCAAATTTAAATCTTTGGTTGGTGCTTGTTTTGCTGTTAATTGCTGCTATTTTAGGCGATGCAACCAATTATATGATAGGTAAACGACTGGGACTAAAAATGCTAAAATGGCAAGTGGGTGGCAAGCAATTGGTAAAACAAAAATATATTGATCAAACCCATGATTTTTTTGAAAAACATGGACCAAAAACCATCATCATAGCTCGTTTTGTACCTATTGTACGCACATTTGCCCCATTTGTTGCTGGTATTGGCGAAATGACCTATGCAAAATTCTTTCGTTTCAACATCATCGGTGGCACTTTGTGGATTGTGTCGTTAACCTTGCTTGGATACTTTTTTGGCAACCTAGAATTTGTTAAAAAGAACTTTGAAATTGTAGTATTTGGAATCATCGGTATCTCGTTGCTTCCTATGATTTTTGAAATCATCAAAGCCAAAACTGCGAAAAAATAATGGCACACATTCAAAAATATGGATTGATTGGCAAAAAACTCGGTCATTCTTTTTCTAAACAGTTTTTTACCGACTATTTTTCAGAAAAAGGTAGCGCCGCAACTTATGAGAATTTAGAATTTGAAACCAATGAAGAATTGGCAACTTTCTTTCAATCTACTGTTTTTGAATACCACGGATTAAACGTTACCATTCCCTACAAAGAAGCTGTTCTTCCGTTTTTGGGCGAACTCTCTGATGAGGTGCAACAAATAAAAGCCGTCAATTTAATTCAAGTAAACAACGGGAAATTAAAAGGCTATAACACCGATGCTTATGGTTTTCAGCAATCCATAAAACCGTTTTTAACCAATCAGCATGAGCGTGCTCTAATTTTAGGTACAGGTGGTGCTTCCAAAGCGGTTCACTATGTTTTAAAACAATTAGGAATTGATTGCATTTTTATCTCGCGCAATCCCAATGGAAATAAGCAATTTGCTTACAATCAAATCAATAATCACATGCTAAATGCCTGCAAATTAATTGTCAATTGCACACCTGTTGGTATGTACCCCCATGTGAACGATTGCATCGATTTGCCATTTGATTGTTTAACACCACAGCATTTGGTGGTAGATTTAATTTACAATCCCACCAAAACACAACTCTTGCAAAAAAGTGAGGATGCTGGAGCTCAAATCCTCAATGGCGATTCCATGTTGAAACAACAAGCATTAAAAGCCATTGAAATTCTTGGTCTGTAACCCCTTAAAGCTATTGGTGGTTAATATTTCCTAAAATTTAAAGGTTGACATAAAAATATGTGGCAATTATCAGATTTTAATTGTAAATTAGCCCATATATGCACAACTAATTATGATTCACAATTTATCAAAAACTAATTCCATCTTCAACACATTTCTGGCAGAAATGAGAGACACAAGTATTCAAAACGATGCCATGCGCTTCCGTCGAAATTTAGAACGCATTGCAGAAATTATGGCTTATGAAGTGTCAAAGCAGTTGGAGTATGAAACGACTAATGTTACAACTCCCTTGGGCGAAATAGAAACAGCTCAATTGAAAGAACAACCAGTTTTGGCAACCATCCTACGTGCAGGTTTAGGCATGCATCAAGGTGTATTAAATTATTTTGACAAGGCGCAAAGTGCTTTTATTTCTGCCTATCGCAAGCATTCATCTGCCGAAGATTATGAAATTTATGTGGAATACATTGCCGCTCCTGTAATTGATGATAAAATTGTAATCATCACCGACCCTATGTTGGCAACAGGTAACTCAATGGTTACGGTTTACAAAGCCCTTTTGCAGAGAGGAAAACCTAAAAAAGTGTATATCCTTTCGGCAGTTGCTCATGCAGATGCCATTGATTTTGTACGTAAACATTTACCTGCCAATACCGAAATTTGGGTAGGTGCAATTGATGCAGAATTAACGGCTCAATCCTATATTGTACCTGGACTTGGCGATGCAGGTGATTTAGCTTATGGTTTAAAAGTGTAAGCATGAAATGGGTAGCTCTCAGCACGGTTTTTTTCTCTGCTATGATCAAATTCATGGTGAGTCCGCTGTTGGGGCCATTGCTCGAACTAAACTATTGGGAAACTTATTTCGCAAATTTATTAGGTGCTTTTGTTTCTATGGTTGTTTTCTTTTTTGCTGCCGATTTTTTTAATAAACGAAGCATGCAAAGACGTTTAAAAAAAGCAAAACAAGAGGCATTGGAAGGTAAGCCCATTAAACGCAAACCAGTGTTTACTCGACGAAATAAAGCCATCATTCGTATAAAAAATAAAGTAGGTATTGTAACGTTTTGTTTCTTTGCACCGTTTTTCCTTTCCATCCCCATTGGTTCCATCATTGTGGCCAAATTTTATGGAAAGAAAAAAAAGACATTTCCTTTAATGATTTTAGGAATAATTATTACCAACACATTGACGGTGAGTATAGCATACTTATTAAAATATGAAGCAGAATATCTTTTTTGATTTAGATAGAACATTGTGGGATTTTGAAACCAATTCTGAACGTGCATTAAAATATCTTTTTGACTCCACACAAGACAAGCATCAATTGCCGAGTTTTCATAAATTTTTGCAAATTTATAAGGAAGTAAATGCTACGTTGTGGGTTAAATACGGCAAAAAGAAAATCACCAAAGAAGAGTTACGCACCAATCGTTTTAAAACAACTTTTTTTAAATTAGGCTTGTTTAATAATGAGATTAGCCAATATTTTGAAGAAGAATACATACGTATTTCACCCTTGCAAACAACGTTGTTTCCAAATACCATTGAAACCCTAAAAATGTTGCAAAACGATGATTATCAAATGCACATCATCACCAACGGATTTAAAGAAGTACAATACATCAAATTGGAAAACAGTGGATTATTACCTTTTTTTGATAAAATAATTTGTTCAGAAGAAGTAGGTGTTAACAAACCTAATATTGAAATTTTTCAACATGCGCTTCAACTTGCCAATGCCAAAGCTGAAAAATCGGTAATGATTGGCGATGATTGGGAAGTGGATGTGATGGGTGCCGAACGTGCTGGCATGCATGGCGTTCATTTTGATGCTGAAAAAAAATACCAACGCAGTAAAGTTGAAAATAGAATACACAATTTAAACGAACTACCTGATTTATTGCCGTGGCTGTTAAAATAAATTACTCAAACTCAACTTCCACTTTCTTCTTCTCTTCGCCGTTTTTTAGTTTATCTAAAAACTTATTCTTTTTAGGCTCTTTTTGGGGTGTTTCTTTTGGTTCCTCAGACTTAGCATCGTTGCCATATTGCACTTCTATCACTTCTTTTGGCTTTTTCTGCTCCTGGTATTTTTGAACGGTAGAATCTTTTTTAAACATGCCAAACTCCGATTTCAGCATGCTTTTTAAAGTTTGTTTTTCTTGCTCGTTGTATTCTTTGCGCGCCTCTGCTTTTGCTTCTTTGTCCCAACTAAATTGCGGATTACTCAAATCGCCATACATTCTTAAATAAACAATAAGCCCTGTTTTGTCGTCAACCACTTCGCCAAATTCAGTATCTTTTGCTGCTTTCAAATCGCGCAAACGGAATGCAAAACGGTAATCTATTTTTTGTTCAATGGTATGCGTACCACTAGCCACAATGTTCAACGCAGAAGATTGTATTTTCATTTCGGGCACTGTAATTACTCCATTTTGAATGGTAATCTGATTTTCCAAGGTTTCAAAACGTAAATCAGATAGTTTTTCACCAAAAGTTTTAATGTTATTGGCGCCAATGACCAATTTTGCCGAGGATGAATTATTGGCACTCTGAATAATATCTTTAAACGCACCTACGTTTTTCAATTGCCCATTTTCTATTTTAAGGTAGATGTTCGACTTCACGTTTTTCATTTGAATACCTGTTCGCAAGTCAAATGGAGCGTCTAATTGCAGTTGAGCAGTTGCTTTTCCAAAAATATTATCGGCAGTAATCACTTGCTGATTAAAATTATTCCAATCTTTCATCAATTGTTTTAATTGCACGTTTGCAGTACTCAACGTGCTTGATGTTTGGAAAAATTCTTCGGATTGTTCGCGAATTAAAATAGAACCGTTAACAGCAGCTCCTGAAGTTACAAAATTGATACCTTCAAAGCGTAACGTATGTTCTGTTAACGAAAGGTTGCCGTTTATTTTTTCAAAATGATGGTGGTCATAACTCAATTGCCCGATGGAGAGTGCTAGTTTCCCATCAATTTGTTGAGGCAACATATAACTGCGTGGTGCTTGTGTTTGTATTTGCTCTTCCTTGCTAGTTGTTGCTAAGTCTTCTACTACAATTTTATTGCTGCGCACATCCATAGTGGCTTGCAAAAGTCCGTCCCCTCTAAAATAACCGATGAGGTTGGTAAAAGTTCCGTTAAGCAACAAATCCGACGATTGCAATTGAACTCCCAATCCAGCCACATTCACATCGTTGTTGTTGAGAGTAATTTTTCCATTGATAGAATGAAAATTACGTTGATCGTCTTTCAGTTGAACAGAGCAATTTGTCAATTCTACCGCACCTTCACTTTTAATAATATTGAAATTAGTACCAATTTCTTCGTCGGCTTCCAGCATTTTCACAATAAAATCGGCATTAATGTTCATGTTGCCGTTCATTTTTTCAACCATCGGAATATGAAAAAGTGAATGTGCTATTGCCAAATCAATGTTTCCATTTGCATTTCCTTGAAACAAAGGAGCATTGAATTCACTAATTCTTATATTTCCCGAAAATGGACCTGTGGTGTTGGTAAAACGAATGTCTTCTAGTGATAAATATTCATTCCCAGCACCATTTTTAGAAGAAAATTCACCTTTTAAACTCAAGTTGTTTACTTGAATATTTTGAGTTGGTTCAATCAATTTCCCGTTCGATACGTTGAATTTACAATCAATTGATGGGGCAATTTCATCCAATCTGTTTTCGTCAACAACCAATGAGAAATCCACATTTCCAGAACCCGAATATTTTTTAATGTAATCTATTTCTTGCAGAGAAATATTGTTCACCACATCCACCAACGCCAAGTTGTTAGATTCTATAGTAAACTTCATGGTTGAAGGGTTCACATTTCCCGAAAATTGAAAAGGTAAATTGGCAAGATACACGTTTGTTTTTGGAATTATGATGGTGCCTTTTTCACGGTTAATTTCAATGTTAATGTTGATTTTCGCCTTTTTGTTGGAAACAAAATTGATTTGTCCCGATCTTGTTTCGCGCACAATTTGTGAACTGACGGCATGCATGGTAAACACCTTTTCTGTAAATTTCCCTTCCAATTCGGTGGTCAACAAATCGGTGGCATAACGTTGGTTGATGACTTTGTCGTCATACGAAAAACGGAGGTTGTTGATGTATAATTTTTGCAAGTCGAAAGCAAATGCTGTTTCAACCGTATCAGCTGTTTCTTTAAAAATATCAAAATTGTTTTTTCCGTTTTTATCAATTTTAAGTTGCAAAGTTCCCGGAAGAACTTCAATTTGTTTGAGTTTATAATTTTCTCGCCAAATATCCAATGGATTGAATTTTAATCGAATTTTGTCGGAATAAAACAAGGTGTCTTTTTCTGTAGCCTCTTCGTATGAATCTTTGATAAATACCTTGTTAAAGTCAACAGAAAGATTAGGAAAACTGCTCCAAAAAGCCAAATCTACTTTTTCTACTTTCACTTTTGCTTTTAAGTGTGCGTTTACTTCTTCGAGTACAATTCCAATAATTTCGTCTTTGAAATAATACACACTGGCAGAAATCAATACAATTATGCCCAGCAAAATGCCAAAAAACCATTTTAGAATTTTAAATACACGCTTTTTATTCATTGTAAACAAAAATAGAAGATAATTAAAGTGAGAGGGAGAGGGAGTTTTGAATTTTATTAACGCCTAATTGTTGCTTTTATTTTAACAAGAGGCACTAAACAAAAAACGCTCCAAAAGGAGCGTAAATGAAATTCATTGTCGTCATTAACTTTTTGCTAAAGTTGATGTATTTATTAGTTATTCTAATTGTCTTAAAGCACGATGTTTAACCAAAGACTTCATTTGTGTTATTGCAACTTTATTTAATTGAATTAACCGCTCTTTTTGTGTGATTTTTTGTTTTATAAGTAAAGCGTTGATACTTTCTAAATTACTTAATACAACAAGTTGCTCAAGTGTAGAATAATCTCTGATATTTCCTTTTAAGGTTGGATTTTTTTCTCTCCATTCATTCGCTGTTATTCCAAAAAGGGCAACATTTAATAAATCTGCCTCACTCGCATAAATTAGGCTAGCTTGTGTTTTGGAAATTTCTAAAGGAATTAAGTTCTCTTTTATGGAATCAGTATGAATAAAATAATTAACTTTTGTTAGAGTCCGTTGTAGATTCCACTCTAGGTTACTGTTCTTTTGTTCTTCATCTTTTAAACGTTGAAATTCATTAATTAAGTATATTTGAAATTCTGGACTAAGCCACATAGCAAAATGAAAAGCAATATCCTTGTGAGCAAATGTACTTCCATACCGACCAGTTGATACAGTCATACCTATTGCTTTAGTCCGTTCAATCCATTGACCAACAGACATTACAAATCTATTAACACCGGATTCATTTTTAATTACCTCGAATTCGGAGTAATTAAAATAATCGTTTTTTTAACTTTCCCATACACCAAGGTATTCAAGTGTGTTTTTATTTGTAATCCATTTTCCAATTAATCCACTTCCTTCTCTAAATCCCCCAGTCATATCAGTTAAACTTATATAATCAGTATCATTATGATTTATAACCTTAATTGACGATTCTTTTACTTGTATAATTCTACGTTTAGACATTTTGATTATACGTATGATTTTTTACTCTACAACCACTTTTCCGCTATTCAAAACCAATTGTGTGTTGGTTCGAATTTCATACAAATACGTTCCTTTTGCATAATTAGAAACTGGAATTTGGAGTGTAGAAGTTGCAATTGTGTAGGTTGCAATAATTCGTCCAACCAAATCGCGCATAACAAGTGTTGCTTGCTGTGGAGTTTCACCAAACGAAAAATGAATATAATCTTGTGCAGGATTTGGATACACCACCAACTTTTCATTGGAGGTTGTTTCTAAACCAGCCAAACACGCACTTTGCATCAAACTGTCTAAGGTGTTTTTAGCATTCAACCTTCCGCCTGTTGAAAATTTGCTTTGCAATTGGGTTTTAACATCTACGCCATTTAGCAAGGCTGCTCTCACTAAATCCGCACCTTGACGTGGATTATCTTTTACAATCGACATAAAATGAGCGCACGGAATGGAGTAGGCCAAACCAACAACACCAGCCGTAAGCGGGCAAGCAAAAGAAGTACCTGTAGTTGTTGTAATTCCCGACGTTCCAGAGGTCGTAACCACGTTGATGCCCGGTGCACCCAATGGAATTTTTGTAACACCATATCCACCAGCAGTGTTGTCTTTGTTATCTGTTCTACCAACTCCTATCATATAATCACTTGAACAAGCGGTTGGCATGTCGCCATTGATATCCACATTAATATTAGAATTGGTAGTTGCTCCAATGTTTAAAATTCCGTGATAACCCAATGTGTCGTAAAATTGGCACCAAAGCGGATAACTAGCGGGGTTTCCATAATCAATTCCCCAAGAAGCACTTGTTGCAACCACAAATGCACCTTGAGTTCCACCCGATTGGTTCCACAATTTACGCATTACTAATGGATAAGTGTAAGCCTCAATTACATTGGCTTGATCCATTCCGCTAGCCATGTTCACCACCATCAATTTTACATCCCAATTGGCACCCACAACGTTTAATCCGTTATCGCCTTTAGCACCAATCATTCCTAAGCAATTTGTGCCGTGAGAACCTGTTCCTGTATCATCAGTGTTGTTAGAAGTGTTCCACCCGTTGTAATCGTCTATGTAGCCATTGCCATCATCATCGATGTTGTTGTTAGGTATTTCATAGTTGTTAGTCCAACGGTTGGGGCTCAAATCTTGATGATTTAAATTACCACCCGAACCTTCTACCATGCACACCACAATATCATCGTTAGTAGCAGTTTTTCCGCCAGTTGTAATATCCCACGCCAAATCAGAATCAATGTCTGCATCTGCTGTTCCTCCATTTTGTCCTGTGTTGACATGGTGCCATTGAGAAGTAAAACTTGGATCGCCTGGCAAAGTTGACCGCACTTGTACATAATAATTGTAATCGGCAACGGTTACTCCTTTTTGTTGGTACAACCAATTTTGCATTGCTTCGTGTGAAATAGCGTTATAATCAAACTGTAACAACCACACGCGCATGGGAGGGGAAACATATTTTACAATTTCTAATTGATAGGTAGCTGGAGCATTTTTTAAAATATCTTTCAATTCATTTTCATTAGAGAGTTGAACCAAAAACTGCCCTTCTTTGTATGCTTTATTGTCAAAATGTGTTTTTGTTGCTTGCGAAAAGCCTAATTGAATGCTTAAAAAAGACACCAAAGTACAAACGATGATTATTGTATGTTTCATAAATAAATGCTATATGTGAAACATAAAGGTAAGCAAAATGAAACAGAAAATAAAAAAAGTGTTTAATTATTAGATTTCTTCAAAAAGTTCTTCTTTTGTTTTTCTTACTTTTTTCCAATGTTGAGTAGCATCTTCATCATGACGAAAACCAATTGGAATAACAAGTGTGGAGCTCAATCCTTTTTCTGTTAATTTCAAAACTTTATCGTAGCCATCCACATCAAAGCCCTCCATTGGTGTGGTGTCTATTTTTAGTTGCGCACAAATATCTAATAATACACCCAACGCAATATAGGCTTGTTTTTGTGCCCAAGTTGATTTTTCGGTTGGACTTAAATTGTTGATGGTGCGTTTTAGAAAATCAGCATAATTACTCAATTGTTGAATAGGAATTGAACGCGTAGTTGCTGTATTTTCAATATAATCGTCAATTTCTTGTGTTGGAATATCGTTCAAAGATGCAATTACTATTAAATGAGAAGCTTCTACAATAGAAAATTGATTGTATGAATAATGCAATAATTCTTTTCGAATTTCAGGATTTTCAATAATCAGAAATTTTATAGGTTGCAAACCATAAGATGTTGGCACTAAACGCAATGCTTCTTTGATAATTGTTATGGCTTCATTGGATACTTTTTTTGAAGCATCGTATTTTTTAGTTGCATACCTCCAATATAGATTATCTATAATTGACTGACCCATTTTATTTTAAATTTTTCACAAAATTACAATTTCATAATGGATTAAAAAAACAGTATTAAAAATGTTGTAACTACCAGTAAAACAGCACTGTATGGAATAGTGTTAAAATTTTCATATTTTTTTAATTTTAAAAAAGAGTTGGTTTAATATGAATATTTGTATATTTAGCCTCATTTTGGTTTGCTTTTTATTAAAAAATAATAGGTTAAACCTTAAAGATGTAAGTTAATTTAGCTTAAAAGTTACTATATTGAAACAGAATTCTATGACAAGTAAATTATTTATCTCGGCATTTTTTGTAGGTGTTGCAGCTGTGTCTTATGCTCAACCAAAAGTTGTTCAAGATGCAGAAAAAATGTATGCTAGCCAAAATTATTGTGAAGCTGCAGACAAATGTGCATTAGCCTATTCTAAACTTCAAAAGAAGAGTAAGTCTGCAAAAAAAGTCAAAGCAGATATGGCTTTTAAAACAGCAGAAAGTTATCGTTTAACAGAACGTTTTAGAGAAGCTACTGAGTGGTATGATAAAGCAATAATTTTAGAGTACTACAACGTGAATCCATTAGTGTATTACTACAATGGTGAAATGTACTTGGCGTTGAATGAAACGGATAAAGCGCGTAAGAATTACGAAGAGTATAAAAAGTTAGTTCCAGGAGATGGTCGTGCTGATGTTGGTTTAGAATCTGTTGCTAAAAGAGATTCTTATGTCAATACGTTGTCAACGAAATTAAAAGTAGAAAACCAATCAAAAATCAATACCAAATCATTTGATATGGCACCAATGTTTGGTGACCGTAAAGAGATGGTGATGTATTTAGGTTCAAGTAGAGATAATAGTACTGGTACATTGAAAGATCCTCGTACATGTGAAAACTACATGGATATTTGGATTGCTGAATTGGATAAAAATGGTAACTGGAAAGAACCTGTTTTAATTGATGGTGAAGCAATCAATACAGAAGATAACGAAGGAACTGTAGCATTTGATGGTAGAGGTAAAACAATGTTCTTTACACGTTGTCCAAATTTGAAAAAGCATAATTTAGGATGTGAAATTTGGGTTTCTGAATCAAAAGGAAAAAACAAATGGGGTGCACCTAAAAAATTAGATTTAAAACCACATGACTCATTAACTGTTGGACACCCAGCTGTTTCTGAAGACGGAAGATTTTTAATTTTTGCTTCTGATTTACCAGGTGGATTTGGTGGTTTGGATTTGTGGAGCACAACTTATGATAAAAAATCAGATTCTTGGTCGGCACCTAAAAACTTAGGACCAGAAATCAATACCAACGGTAATGATGTTTTCCCAACATTTGCTAAGAATGGAGATTTATTTTATGCAACTGACGGTAAACCAGGAATTGGGGGATTGGATATTTTCCGCATAACAAAACAAGGTGAAGAATATGCTTGGTCAAACCCAGTTAATATGGGGTCGCCAATCAACTCTGCAAACAACGATTATGGGTTAGTGGAGCATACAGATAGAACTGGATATTTTACTTCTGAAAGAAAAAGTGAATTTGGTGAAAGCAAACCAGATATTTATAAATATGAGATTCCACCGTATGTTTTCGACTTGAAAGTGATTGTTAACGACATGAACGACAAAACATCTAAAATAGCAGATGCGAAAGTTACTGTTACTTCATCAACAGGTGACAAATGGGAAGGATATACAAATAAACAAGGTGTTGTATTCTGGGACAAAAAACCTAACGGAGATCGTTATGTAAATGAAGCTGCTTCTTATACTATCAACGTATCTAAAGATGGTTACCACGATGCAGCAGGTTCTAAATTAACAACTGTTGGGTTGAAATACGACCAAAACTTTGTGATTGACTTATCATTGTTGCCTAAAAAACCTATTCGTTTGCCAGAGGTGCGTTACGCATTGGCAAAATGGGATTTGATGGTTGATTCTACAATTAATTCAAAAGACTCATTGAACTTTGTTTACGACTTGTTGAACGAATACCCAGGAATGGTATTGGAGTTAAGCTCTCACACTGACTCACGTGGTGGTACAAATCCTAACCAAGTGCTTTCTGAAAATCGTGCACACAAATGTTACGAATATTTAGTGAAAGAAAAAGGTGTTGACCCACGTAGAATTGTTCCTGTTGGAAAAGGTGAAGCTGACCCACGTTTTGTTTATAGAAATGGAGATAATTTCTCAGTTACTTTACCAAAAGATGCTGAAGGAAATGCGCAAGCAGGTTGGACAGAAGTTCGTTTGACTGAAGCTTTAATTAATTCTTATAAAACAAAAGACAAAGCATTGTTTGAAATGTTGCACCAATGGAATCGTAGAACAGAAGGTAAAGTTATTACACTTGACTTCAATCCAGCAACAGCTCCAGCAGCACCAGCTTCTTACTTAGAATTTAAAACAGTTCCTAAGAAGTAATTTATAGATAGAATTCATTCAAAGGTCGTTCAGTAATGGGCGACCTTTTTTGTTATCATGAAAGTGTATATCTTAGAGGTAAATACAGGTGTAAAAGTCAAATACAGTGAGTAAACACTTACTTGCTTTTTTAGTGCTACGAGCCTCAGCGTATTAATATGTTGGTGGCATAAAGTGTTATATTTTATAACTCAATTAAAAGTCAGTAAAACATGGTAATGACTAAACATCCTATTTGTATGCTATTATAATTTGTTGTAATTATTTTAGACAAAATTAAATACAGGCAATTGCATGGTTATGGCACAAGACAAATGATATCAATCAATAAACAAATTAAAATGAGTGCTAATTACTTTCCAGCTTCCTTTTTTATTAATTCTTCCAAAGCTTTGCTGGTGTTTTTAGAATCGGTGCGTTTAGAAAGTGCTTTTTTGAAATTGAAAATAGCGTTGGTTTTATCGCCTTTTTTCCTAAAATAGTTGCCCAACATTTCGTAGGTAACATACGATTCTCCGTTGCTTGCAATAAATGTTTTAATGTCCGATTCTGAAAGAGTCAACGGTTTATCAAACATCAAAAATTGATTGATTGCTTGTTTTGTTTTTTTGAACGCTAAAAATTCTTGGTAGTTGTTAGAATATAAAAACGGATCGGCAGCAATGGTGTCGGCTATAAACCCATCTTTTATTTTAAATGTTTTTGTTAAATCATAACCCATAAAAGTACCCAATTGAAAATCGTTGGTAGAGATGTAAAACAAACGTTCTGTTGGCAACATCACCACGCTGTGATGCGCTAATAACTGATTGATAGCTCTCGGATTTCCCATACCTAATGTGTCGCCATTAGCTGCTTTCTGATTGCGCAAGATGGACGCGACATCAAAAGGAGTAAACTTATTGGTGTGTTTGTCAATCAATTCTCTTACTCTATCATAGCGGTATTTGCTATCACTGTTTTCAATGTTTTCTATGTTCACAGGGTCGTTTCTAAATGTAGTAGACTGGTAATGATTGGAGCAAATTAAATCATCGCCTTGCATTTCGTAAACCCCTACTTTTTTAGGCGATTTTTCAATTAAAACAGTTTTTCCATCGTTAGCAGAACCAATCATCAACGTTTCTGAAACAAATGTTTCACGTTTTTTAGCAATGGCAACAGCTTCTTTTATGTTTTTGGCATATTGCAAAATTTCACGAGCCAACAAGGAAATAGGCATTTTGGTTGCTGTAGGTAAATCCGATTTTGAAGCGTTGATGGTAACGGTTAGTCCTTGGTCGTTCATTCCAGAAACTACTCCTGTAAATCCAGCCCATGAATAGGAAGCAAATTTATATCCTTTTGATGGTCGAACAAACAAAAGAATTTTTTCTTTAGCAAATTCATCGCCCACATAAAAATCAAAGTTTCTTCCTAAAATTAAGTTAGAATTTGCGGTTTTCTCACCTTTCAACGCAAAAGAGGTACAACCAACTACACTGTAATCATTGAGCGCATGCCCCATATCGTGTGCGGCATGGTAACTTAAAATGCGGGTGTATTTTGGTGCAACATAATCAAACTCATCTGAAAAAGTTTTGGAAATACCATAAATTTCCAATTGATTTTCGAGCGGAATGTAATCTGGAATAGTGTTGGAGAAAAAACCAACCATAATGTTCAAAAAACTTTGGAAAAATCCCTTAGGTACAAACTCATTGATTTGATCCACAAACACTTTTTCTTGGTGATGGTTCAATTCTTTTGCTAGTTCACCATATATCAAGCCTCTTTCATACGGATCGCCTTCAATGTACATTTCCCATATACCAAAATCATTTTTTTTCAGATAGTTGTTGCCCAACACATAGTAGTTCTCATCAATTTTCTCACGTTTTCCAATTTTTTTGGGAGTTGCTTTTGGTTCGTCAACAGTTGCATGGAGCATAATGTATAAGAGCATTCCAAATAAAAATAACAGTGCTAATTCAGTTGGAATAAAAATGAGACGAAGTATGTATTTGATGATTTTTTGCACAACTTATAAAATAGACTACAAAAATACGATATTTCTGAATGTTAATGGAATAACGATTGAAAATAAACGTTAATATTCTTCTTTTAACGTACGCATAACAAATGAACTTTGAACCGTTGCAATGTGAGGAATAACGGCTAATTTTTCTTTCACAAACACCGCATAACTGTCCATGTCTTTGATGTATATTTTTAGCAAGTAGTCAAAATTACCTGCAATGTGAAAACAATCGGTTACTTCATCGAGCTGAATAATTGCTTGTTCAAATTCTTCCAGATATTCTGCTGCATGCGATTTTAATTGCACATTGCACAATACGCTCAACGTTAACCCTTGTTTTTTCTTATCAATGATGGCTGTGTAGGATTTGATGATTCCTCTTTTTTCTAACCTACGGATGCGCTCATAGGTAGGGGTTGTTGTTAACCCAATTTGGGCGGCAATTTCTTTTGTTCCTAGCTTTGCATTCGATTTTAATAGCAGTAAAATTTGCTGATCAATTGCATCCAATTGTCCCCACTCCGATAAAAATTCTATTTCCATTATAAATTTGTTATGTATATAGTTGAAAAAACTATTAAAAATCAAAAATACAGTAATAAAGACTATTATGAAAATAATAATAGAAAAAAAACCTATATTTACTAAAGAAAATAGAACAATAATATGGATTACTCAAAAATGCGTCCGGAAAGTTTGATGATGACTTACGGATACAACCCTAAATTATCAGAAGGAGCTTTAAAATGCCCTATTTTTCAGACATCAACGTTTGTTTTCAATTCTGCGATGGAAGGAAAACGCTTTTTTGAATTGGCTTATGGTTTAAGTGAGGCAAAACAAGGAGAGCAATTAGGTTTGATTTACAGTCGTTTAAATAATCCTGATTTAGAAATTTTAGAAGACCGTTTGTGTTTATGGGACAAAGCGGAAGCATGCGCTATTTTTGAAAGTGGAATGTCGGCAATTTCTACTGTAATGTTGGAATTTTTGTCGCCAGGAGATTTGTTGTTGTATTCACGCCCAGTTTATGGTGGGACAGACCATTTCATCAATCACGTGTTGAAACGTATGAATATTGATTCGGTTGGTTTTGCACCAGATAGCACCAAAGAAGAAATCATTGAATTAATCAAACAAACTGGTAAAGCTGATAAATTAGGATTGATTCACATTGAAACACCTGCCAATCCAACCAATGCGTTGATTGATATTGAAATGTGTGCAGCCATTGCTAAAGAATTTTCGACGACAGAAAAGCAGGTTGTTTTATCGGTAGATAATACCTACATGGGACCAATGTGGCAACATCCATTGCAACACGGAGCGGATATTGTGGTGTATTCTGCAACAAAATACATTGGGGGTCACTCGGATGTGATTGCTGGCGCTGTTCTTGGTTCAAACGCTTTGATGGCTAGAATCAAAGGATTGCGTACGTTTTTGGGTAATATGGCAGCTCCATTTACAGGTTGGATGTTGATGCGAAGCATGGAAACACTAAAAGTACGTACAGAGCAACAAGCACGCAATGCAAAAGAAGTAGCTCAATTCCTCCAACAGCATCCAAAAGTGAGTAAGGTTTACTATTTAGGCTTTATTCCAGAAGAAGGGAATGACGATCAAAAAGCAATTTACCAAAAACAATATACATCTGCAGGAGCCATGATTTCTTTTGACATCGTTGGTGGAGAAGCTGCAGCATTCAAATTCTTGGATAGCCTTCAATTAATTAAATTGGCGGTGAGCTTGGGTGGAACTGAATCATTGGCGGAGCATCCTTACACGATGACACATGCCGATGTACCCAACGACATTAAAAACAACATGTCGATTACAGAAAACTTAATTCGCATCTCTGTTGGGGTGGAATTTTACGAAGATATCATTGCGGATATCAAACAGGCCTTGGATTGTTTATAATTGAAAAATAAAGTTCAAAAGCAGTGAGGGATTGTCTATTGGGCAATCCCTTCTGTTTTTTATAATGTTGTTCTTAAAGCATTAGGAAGCATTGTTAAAAACGGCAGGCAATGCTCGTAATTTAATTCGTAAAAGTTAACTCCCAAATTGATTGTTTCATAATAGAGCGTCTGATTTTTTTTATAATATTCTTCAGAAGCTATTTTCCAGTAATGATTACCAAGCTTTTCGACTAAAAACCATTTTTCTAGTAAACGAGCAGCTCGACCATTGCCATCACGAAACGGATGGATGTGCGCAAATCTTAAATGGATGAATGCTGCAAAGTAAAAAACTTCTTCAACAGTTAATTCGGATGAAATTAGCGTTTCGATATCTTCAAATAAATCTGACATTTTTCGAGCAACAAATTCTGGTTCAACTGCCATATAGGCTAACCCAGATTTGCCAAAAACACCTACTTGTTCTATTCTATATTTCCCTCGTTTACTTTTTATTAGAAATGTTTTGGAAAAAAGTTGGTGACAGGTCAATAAATTCTGCTCTGTTAATTTATTTTTCTGTGCAAATTCATAAGCACCAATAAGGTCTTCAATTTCTTCAATTTCTTTACCTGATTTGAATTTATCTTTATTCAACTCATAGTTCATAAACGAATTCAAATCGATACTATTTCCTTCAATGTTGGAAGAATAAACTGCTGAAGATTTGGTCAAATAATCAAAGTTTTTAGAAGCCTCAGAAAAATCAAATTGACGAATCAAATTGGATATTTCATGACCAATAGCTTGATTGTAAACATCTAAATATCTTCGATCTGTAATTCTCATTTTAACCAATATTACTCAAAAATACACATTATTTTCTTGCTTTTAGCGCTGTTGTCTACAGCTTTAAATTAGCTAACAATTACAAAGATTTTGTTCTTCCTCCATCAACAGGGACATTAATCCCATTGATATAGGAAGCCTCTGGCGATGCTAAAAACACGATTGCATTGGCAACTTCTATGGGTTCTGCAATACGTTGCATGGGTGATTCTTTGGCCATTTCATCAAAAATATCGGAAGTAGATTCACCTGTCTTTTGTGCTTTATTTTCTGCAATGCTTTGCAAACGCCCCGTATTGGTTGCGCCAGGCAATACATTGTTTACCGTTATGCCATATTGCCCCAACTCACTTGCCAACGTTTTGCTCCAATTAGCAACCGCTCCACGAATGGTGTTGGAAACGCCTAAATTGGGCAAAGGTTGTTTTACGCTGGTTGAAATTACATTGATGATGCGCCCATATCCTGTTTCCACCATTCCTTTATACAATGCTTGCACTAAAATGTGGTTGCAAATTAAATGTTGATTAAAAGCATCTAAAAATTCAGCTGTTTCGGCGTTGATAATCAAACCACCTTTTGGTCCCCCGGTATTGTTTACCAAAATATTGGCTTTATTTCCTTGACTAACCCAGTTTTCTAGTTTTGATTTCAACAATTCTGGTTGAGTAAAATCGGCTGCAATGTATGAATGAATTTGGTTGTTTGGAGTGGATAACTCACTCACTTTTTGTGCTAATTTTTGTTCATCACGTGCAACTAAAACTACCTGAGCACCTTTGTTTGCCAATAATTTAGCAGTTTCCCATCCTATTCCTTGTGTGCTTCCACACACCATTGCTGTTTTACCGATTAATGTTGTCATTGTTGTTTTGCTTTTGGGATAAAAATAAGAAGAATTATCGGTTGAGTAGAAAATTGAAAAATTTCAATCAATTTTTTTAATGCAATATTTTGAAAAATAAAATTCTTACATATATTTGCACTCACAAAAGAAAAACGTTCTTTATTTAATGCCGATGTAGCTCAGTTGGCTAGAGCAGCTGATTTGTAATCAGCAGGTCGTGGGTTCGAATCCCTCCATCGGCTCTTAAAAATTTTTAAGGGAGTAGTCCTCATAACTCTAAACTGAAAGTAAGAGTTATGGGATTGGTAGAGCGTCAGCCTTTGAAATATTGAAAAAAATTAATCGCGGGAGTAGCTCAGCTCCGAAAAACCTGAATAAAATTCAGTAGTTTTTCGTGAGTCCTCATAACTCTAAACTGAAAGTAAGAGTTATGGGATTGGTAGAACGCCAGCCTTTGAAATATTGAAAAAAAATAATCGCGGGAGTAGCTCAGTTGGTAGAGCGTCAGCCTTCCAAGCTGAGGGTCGCGAGTTCGAATCTCGTCTCCCGCTCATAAAGCACTTATCAGTCCGGTAAGTGCTTTTTTTGTTTCTTAGTTTTACTATTTTTGCTTCATGGATGTCAAAATTGAACAAAGTTGGAAAATTGCTCTTCAAAGTGAATTTGAGCAAGCCTATTTTAAAAACCTTACAGATTTTGTGAAGGAAGAATATGCTTCCAATAAAACTGCAATTTTTCCTCCAGCACCTTTGATTTTTAAAGCGTTTGATGCTTGCCCCATGCATCAACTTAAAGTGGTGATATTAGGACAAGATCCCTATCCAACGCGTGGACATGCCAATGGTTTGTGTTTTTCAATCAATCCGGATGTGCGACCATTTGCAAAAAGTTTAATCAACATTTTTAAGGAAATTGAAGCCGATTTAGGACAATCCATACCAGAAAATGGCGATTTATCGCGTTGGGCAGAACAAGGTGTGTTGTTGCTCAATGCCATTCTAACGGTACAAGAAGGAAAACCTCAAAGTCACCAAAACAAAGGCTGGGAACGTTTTACGGATGCCGTTATTCAAAAAATTTCGGATGAATGCAACAACGTGGTTTTTCTTTTATGGGGAGGATATGCCAAGAGAAAAGGGAAAAACATTGATCGTTCCAAGCATTTGGTGCTAGAGTCGGGACACCCTTCTCCTATGAGTGCCAACCAAGGATTGTGGTATGGAAACAAACATTTTAGTCAAGCCAACAATTACTTAACCTCAAAAGGAAAAATACCAATTATTTGGTAAAAAAAACGAAGTTTAAACGGTCATTTCGCCTACTAACGATTGTTGCAATTCGGCTTTGATTGTTTCTTTAGAATTGTGTTTTCCCAACAAATACATCAATTTTGTTAACGCAGCCTCTGTTGTGAGATCAGAACCTGGAATGACACCTATTTTTTTGAAAAAACTACTGGTTTCGTATTTCCCTTGCACCACTTTTCCCGACTGACATTGTGTAATGTTTAGAACAATTCCGCCTTTTCCGATATAGTTGGCCAATAATTCACGAAAAACAGCATCGCTAGAAGCATTTCCAGACCCAAATGTTTCCAATACCATTGCTTTGATAGTTGTTGGGTTGAACAAATGTTGGTAAAATGAAAAATTAATTCCAGGATAGATTTTCAACAAAGCCACTTCGTTTGAAAAATGGGGGAAAAACACCAATTCTTGTTGGGTTGTTCTATACAAATGTTCGGTGTTGTAATCAATGGTTACTCCAGCCACTGCTAGGCGTGTAAAGTTGGGCGACTTAAACGCTTCAAATTGATTGGCAGAAACCTTAGAGCTTCTGTTGCCTCTGTAAAGCGAATATTCAAAATAAACCGCCACTTCTTGAATGAGCGATTGGTTGTTTTCGTCTTTTTTGGCTGCAATTTCAATGGCGGTAAATAAATTTTCTTTTCCATCGGTGCGAATGGTGCCAATGGGCAATTGCGAGCCTGTAAGAATGACGGGTTTTTTTAATCCTTGTAACATAAAACTCAATGCCGATGCGGTATAGGCCATGGTATCTGAGCCGTGTAAAATCACAAAACCATCGTAGTGTTCGTAGTTGTCAACAATGATGCTTCCCAAATGTTTCCAATCTTCAATGTTGATTTCAGAAGAATCAATGGGATGACTAAAACTTTCGGTGGTAAGTGCCACGTTGAGTTCCTTCAACTCTGGAACATGGTTGTAAATATGTTTAAAGTCAAATGCCTTTAATTCTCCTGTTTGAAAATCATTGACCATTCCAATGGTGCCACCGGTATAAATCATTAAAACTTTAGGTTGATTTTCCATATTTACATCTTATTATTTAAGCAAAAAGAGTAAAAATTGCTTCTTACTCTTTTTGAATTATTTTTTTAAACTACCGAATTATTCTGCTAATGCAGCGCTTGAAGTAGGCAATTCTCTATCTACTTTTTTGAACAATCCTTGCAATACTTTACCAGGACCAACTTCTACCACCTCTTTAGCACCATCAGCAAGCATTTGTTGCATAATTTGCGTCCATTTTACAGGCGCAGTTAATTGTGCAACCAAATTTTTCTTGATTTCCTCTGGATTGGTAACTCCTTGCGCATTCACATTTTGATACACAGGGCAAAATGGTTGGTTGAATGTAGTTGCTTCGATTGCTGCAGCCAATTCTTCGCGTGCAGGTTCCATCAATGGCGAGTGAAAAGCACCACCTACTTGCAATACCAAAGCTCTTTTTGCACCAGCTTCTGATAATTTTGCACAAGCAGCTTCCACCGCAGGAATCGCTCCAGAAATTACAAGTTGTCCCGGACAATTGTAGTTAGCAGCCACAACCACTCCGTCAATTTCAGCACAAATTTTTTCTACCACTTCATCGTCAAGACCTAAAATTGCAGCCATTGTGGATGGTTCGGCCTCGCATGCTTTTTGCATTGCCAAAGCACGTTTGTAAACCAATTTCAAACCATCTTCAAAACTCAATGTTCCGTTGGCAACCAATGCAGAAAATTCACCCAATGAGTGACCAGCAACCATGTCTGGTTTAAATGCTTCGCCCAATGTTGCAGCCAATATTGTAGAGTGCAAAAAGATGGCAGGTTGCGTAACTTTTGTTTGCTTCAACTCTTCGTCGGTGCCTTCAAACATTATTTTGGCAATATCAAATCCTAAGATTTCATTGGCTTTTTCAAATAATGCTTTTGCCTTTGGTGATTGATCGTATAAATCTTTTCCCATTCCCGAAAATTGGGCACCTTGTCCCGGAAAAACGTATGCTTTCATATTGTTTTCTTATTCTAATTTATCGCGCAAATATAGTATTATTCCTCAATTGGCATTTTAGAGTGGACTTACCAAATCCAAAAACCAATTTTTCACGTCGCCTTCTAAATGAGGACCAATTTTTTCCTCACACTGACGGTGATAATCGTTCAGCCATTGAATTTCTTCGGCTGTTAGCAATTCTTTTATAATGGAATTTTTGAAAAACGGACAAAAAGTCAATGTTTCAAATTCATAGAATGTGTTCCATTCTGTTTTTTTCCATTCTTTAACTACTACAAGGTTTTCATGACGAATACCGTATTTATTTTCAACATAATAACCCGGCTCGTTAGAAACAACCATGCCCGGCAACAACTCTTGCGGATTGAGGTCTTTGCGAATGTTTTGCGGTCCTTCGTGGACGTTCATAAAGCAACCAACACCATGTCCTGTTCCATGATTGTAATCCTTGCCTTCGTTCCACAAAGCCATGCGTGCCAATGTATCCAATTGAACTCCTCTTGTGCCTTTTGGAAATTTTACCATCGAAAGTTGAATGTGTCCTTTCAACACCAGCGTAGAATCGTGCTTAAATTCTTCGGATACTGCCCCCAGTGGAAATGTGCGAGTAATATCGGTTGTTCCTTCCAAATACTGACCTCCCGAATCAACCAAAATACTACCATCGTTGGTAACTTCGGCGCATCCTTCTTTTGGTGCTTTGTAGTGAATAATTGCCCCGTTGCCTTTGTAGCCAACAATGCTATCAAAACTTTCGCCTACAAAATCTTTTTGTTCGGCTCTAAATCCTCTCAATTTCTGACCAATGGTATATTCTGTCATTGCTTCTTTGCCCGCTTGATGGGTTAGCCAATAAAGAAATTTCACCATTGCCACACCGTCTTTCACCATTGCCGAACGGAATCCGTTTAACTCGGTATCGTTTTTTTGCGCCTTCATCAAATTGCCCGGAGCAGCCGCTTTGATAAACGAATTGTTGGCAGATAAAGCATCAAAAACCGATTGATTACAGCTGGTTGCAATTAAAATGCGTTCGTTTTTTATTTCTGTTAATGCCGTAAAAAATTGTGTATATTCTACCACATTCACTTTTGCTTGTTGCATTGCTTGGCGAGCTTCATCGTT
>JAKQEZ010000328.1 GCA_029558435.1 Bacteroidota bacterium | reverse complement strand
AGCCAGATCAAATATTTGATCCATGACTCTCTGATCGTAATCAGATGTCAGGCCAAAAAAAGTTTGGTTGGACGGTAACGTTATGAAGAAAGGGTTCGCTGGTTTCCTCATCCAGTAGTTCAATTTGCATATTAACGCCTGGTGTTACTTTTGCCACATAATCTCTGAATTGACGTGCATCCTTTGCCTGAAATTCATTGTTGATGAACATTTTGATGTAGTTCGGATCGCTTTCGCCATTTACTGACAAAATCAAATGTTCTAACCTCGTCGTGATTTGTGTGTCCGCGCTTCCAACTGTTTTGTACTTCTTCAACTTTTCGTCAATCTTTCGTTGATCGCCAATTGTTAACAATTTGAACCGGATGTCGTATTTTCCAACACGGTTTTCAAATTGATAACTAAATTCGTTTTCTCCCGCGCTGAAAAGACTTTCCTCAATTTCTTTGTTTGTTAGAGCAGTCAAATCAATTGCCACTTTTTGCTTCCTTCCAGACGGTGCAGTTACTTCGACTTCGTAGGTTTCGCCATATCCGTAAATTCTGCTGGCGATGATCAAAGCGTCTTTGTCCCCAATCAAAAGGTCATCGTAGTTGAATTTTGTGACTAACATTGATTGTAGAAATTTGTCAATTACAATGCCCTGTTTGATGTAAGATTCGGTTGTAAGGATGTTTTCTTCCCGCGCAGTCATAAACTTCATTTCAACATAACCTTGCCTTAGAATCGAATCTGGTGCGTACAGCAGTCCTTTTGACGGCAATTCTACGGCGTTGGTTGGAAATGTTGCTTGTGAAGTTTGAATGATTGGTTGCACAGTCGAAGGTTCGTTGTTTTTTGTGATAGTTACTGTTGGTTCTTTCATAAATTTGTTAATGAATGTTAATGGATTCGGACAATGTTTTTGACTGCCCTATTTTTGTTGTATAATTTTTCAAAAATGAGAATTTCAATCACATTCGTAAATGATTTGCTCAATCGTCGATTGATTGTTTGCAAATTCAATTATGTCGATGCAAAGGCTTCAATTGAAGTTATGACGTTATTTGGTTGGCAAGTTGAACATATTCTACTGTCTGACATTTCGGACAACTCGATTCCGCCATTCCATTGTCGAAATTTAAAAATATAAAATTCAAAACGATGATAACTTACGATTCTTCAAACACAAATCAAATCGCTGTGAAATTCGACAGAAAAATTGTCGGTCACATCAAAAAAGTAAATGACGGCTGGCAATATTTCCCAAAGGGAAAGAAAACAGGCGGAGAAATCTTTCGTACTTATCAACAGGCTCAAAAATCTTTGGAGGCCGAATAATTAACGACCTTCAAACAAGGCATAATCATAACTAATGGTAATCTGAGGTTGGACTACTTCTTCCGTACTCCAATCGAGTTCGCCATAGTTAATCAACGACATAAACGCACCGACTAATTTCCATGTTCCCACTACGTTGTCGGTTGGGCCAAGTAATTGAATTTGGATGTCCTTTTTGTAGGTATCACCATATTCATCTGTACCTTGAATTACATCTTGGTGCAAATCGTTTAAGTACATCCACAATTGCTCCATAGTCAAACCTTCGTAGGCGTAGCAAGTAATTTGAATGTCATTCCATTTTGTCTTGCCTTTGATTTTCATCGAAGTGTTGCCATATTCCACCGTAATTGGCGAATTGTCAACTGTCGGAAGTTGAATTGCTTTGCCGTAGATATTTATGTTTTGAATTTGGGAAAATTGTATCCTAAATCTAAAACTAACCTGCGGATTGTATTGTTCGGGACTTAACCTGGCCATATTTCGTTTCTCTTCAAAATAATGATTTGTACTAAAATGGAAAATTCAACAGCGATTCCAAAAAATTTCAACTACAATTTCAAACGAAATCCAAAAGTAAAACCAATATTGAATAATTTTTTTGAAATTGAATTTCAATTTGCCAAAAATGCAAATGCAAATCAGATCAAATCTTCAAGTTTGTTTTTCAATTTTGTACAAAAGTTTGGTACATTTCAAGGCGAGATATTTGATTCTTGGTGCGAGTATATTCGCCACAATGAATTTACAAAAGTGGATTAAATTCGGCGTAGTCATAAACAATTGACAAATCAATTTCTACGACTTCATCATTGCCCCAATCCATATCACCAAATTTTACAGATTGGTAAAACGCACCGACTAACTTCCACGTTCCCATCGGCAACCCTTCTGGTGAAAGTGAAACCAACCGCAAATCGTGTTTGTATATTGCCGCGTAATTGTCTCTGGCATATCTAACAATTTGATGTTCTTGTAGGTATTTCCAAAAATTCAACGTAGTAATGCCTTCAAATTGATAACATCGGATTGAAATCGGTTCCCAACTCGTTTTCCCCTTTATGTTAAACGAAGAATTGCCATAATCAACTTTAATTGGGTTATTGTCAAACGAGG
>JAKQEZ010000318.1 GCA_029558435.1 Bacteroidota bacterium | reverse complement strand
GTAGGGTTTTGTTTTATTTTGATGGCACGGAATGCAATTCTGCACTATCGGGGTTGATTTAGCTTTAAATGATTCTATAAGTAATTAATATTTTATCAAATTATATTTTTCACTAGGAGGAAAAAGTAAGTCAAGTCCGCTTGGTTTGATTTTGAAAATGGGACCTTTCTCTACTACTTTTCCGTTTGTATTACGTTTTATTAAATGGTCTAAAGTTATTATTCCTTGGTCAATAAGTATGTCAAACTGAGATGTAATTGGTTTTTTCGTGTGTTCTACCATTGAATATTGAAAATGCTCAATTCCGTCAATGTACGTGCTTGCAGCTTCTACCCAGAAAGTTTCCTTGTGTTTTTCAAGTAGCCTGTTATGAAGTGTATTTAATGGCCAAACAACAAAGTCGCCAATTTCTGTTTTATCAGAGTTCTCAATCAACTGCTTAATGTCAGAATCCAATTTTAAAGCTAGACCTTGTGAGTTTCTAGTTATGGCTGAAACTGTGCAATACAATTTGAAGTCGTCACCACGTTTGTATCCAAATGCATCCAAAATTTCTGCTGAGCTTTTGAATTTGCTCAAAGTCCAGTCTGGAACCTGAGCAAATAAATTCTTTCTATTTGTTCTACTACTTCTGAAAGATTTAAGTTCGATTCCTTTGTAGTCTGGCTGTTTTGAAGAATTAATGTCAATTCCCAACGCAGTTTCAAGTGTTCGTCCAACGGATGTATCTGCTGCAACCATTGATTTAATAGGACCTGAACTTGCAACTTTGCGAAGCATTGCCAAAAGTTCAAAAGCTATTTCAGTTGCTTTCCCACTAATCTCTGAAATCAGTTCTTTCAGAGGATTTAAAATGTTTGAATTTAATAACGCTTCAACATTTAGTTGCGTGAGATTGAAAATGTGAAAAGAGTCAGCAAAATAAATTATTGCAACAATGTCATTCGGATTTGCAATTTTAGTAAGTCCAGAAAACCAAATTCTTGGGTCTCCTTTTTTTGTTCGAGGTCTGTAAAGTGAAGCCGTTGAATTGATTACTTTGAAATCTTCGTAAATGAAAGCATTTATTTGAACTTTACTTTCAGGACCTT
>JAKQEZ010000034.1 GCA_029558435.1 Bacteroidota bacterium | reverse complement strand
GATACAAAACAGCTAAAAGACGATTTGCAATGGAAATCAGAAACCTAACAATCGCTTTAATAGTTGTACAATGCGGCGGTGATCCAAAGCTATTTTTTAAAACATAAAAAATGGCCGGAATTTCTTCCGACCATTCGTGAGTCTTCGGATTCCTTTTTTTATGCCCATTTTTTTATTATTTCAAATTTACAATCATTATTTTATGGTTTTTAAATATTTAGAATTTTTCTTTATCAACTTGTTTTTCTGTGTTTTATTCGGTTTTTATCGTTTACAAACGAATGTTTTTCGACTACAATTAGTTATTAACCGAATGTTTTTTTGTTGCTCCTCCAACTTTGCATCGTCGATTGATGGTAATCGGCAGCAATAAACAAATTTTTCAAACTTTTAAAATTTTACATTATGAACAATTTAAGAAACAAAGTTAGTTTGATTGGTCGCTTAGGTATGCAACCAGAAGTTACAACAACAAGTAATGGAAAAACGTTAGCGCGTTTTTCACTTGCGATTAATTCTTCTTACAAAGACAAAGATGGTAATTGGAAAGAAGAAACCCAATGGATGAATATTAATGCATGGGGTAATGTGGCAGAATTGGTAAAAAAACTTTTATCAAAAGGACAAGAAATTGTGGTTGAAGGGCGCTTAGTGAACAACAGCTATGAAAGCAAAACAGGTGAAAAAAGATTTTCAACCAACATTGAGATGAATGAATTTTTACTCTTAACGCCAAAAGCAGACAAATAATTAAATAGTAACAATGACGTGGGGAGTTTGACCGATCAACGTATTACTCCCCACACTAAAAACAAACAAGTATGAATCACGTAAATTTAATCGGAAAAATGTGCTCGGCACCAAAAATTGTTGAGTTAACCAACGGACGAAAATTAGCAAAGTTTTCAATGTCAACCAATGAAATGGTATTAACGGCAGATGGAGAAACAAAAAAAAGAACACAATGGCACCGAATGAGTGCTTGGGGGAAATGGGTGAAAATATTGGAAGAAATGGGCGAAGCAGGAATGGAATTGGCTATAGAAGGTAAATTGATTACCCATTTCTACAATAGCAACGGAAAACGCAAGTGTGTTTCTGAAGTGGAAGTAAATGATTTGGTAATTCTTTAAAAACAGAGCGATATGACAACAATTAGAAATCACGTAACATTGATTGGCAACATTGCTTCTGAAAGAAGAACTACCCAATTTGAAAACGGAAACAAAATTGTGCGTTTTGACGTTGCAACGGACAAAGAATACAGAGCAAATAATGGTAAAATGAAAAGCACTCAAGAATGGCACAAGGTGTTTGCTTGGGGCAACATTGCAAATTTTATCGAGCGTTTTGGAGAGAAGGGAAAGAAAGTGGCGATACATGGACGTTTGATAACCCGCTCGTATTTCAGTCCAGAGGGGGTGAAAAGAACAATAACCGAAGTAGAAGTAAAACACATACTCGGCTTGTAATTTTCACTCCTTTCAAATAGAACCTCCTATCTTACAACTAAAAAAACCAATGGACATTGACCGTTCCATTGGTTTTTTCAATTTATAAATTATAAATACTGTTATTTAGCGATTTCAATTTTTAAGGTTGATTTGCCTTCATTACTTATTAATTGAAGTAAATAAATTCCATTTTCCAAATGAGTTGCGTCAATAGACAATTGCTTTGTTGACATATAAGTTTGATTGAAAACTAAATTTCCTAATACATCAATTAATTGAATTTGATAATCATTTGATTTCTTTGTCTGAACATTGATTACACTACTTGCTGGATTAGGATAAACAACAACGGCAGAATTATCGGTATTAATAGACTGAATATTAACCAAAGGATTGGTTGTGAAATCATCATTGGAAGTGTAAAAAGACGACCAAGGTTTTAGGCGAATAACATACACACTTGAACCGCCTGGACCAATTTCTTCGTTATATCCTACAGCTATTGCACCAAAACTATAGGTTGTTACCATATCTCCCAACACTTGTTGAGTAGCATATTCAACCGCGCCAATGTTGCCATAATATACTGGTATATTATTGTAACCATAAAAAATGACATCGTCTTGACCGAAAGAAACACCTTCTTCAAACATTGATGTGGCAACACAAAACAAACCGTTTTGAGCAAATGTGGTGATTGCTTGTCCTTGCATGTAATTACTTCCTGAAATATCCGAACCGATTAATGAACCATTGGTAGCGTTTACTTTTAAAATAATATGGTGATTGTAGGTGTTGTTAACATTGTCTTTAATTGCACCAATTCCATAAATGACACCACTAACAATTTCGATATCATTTACTTTAAAATCAAATGAATTGATGGAATGGTGATTGGTCCACAAGGTATCACCGTTATCTTGCAAACGCATGAACCAAGCTTCATTTTTGGTGCCAATAAAACGTGTTCCAGCAACTATGAAAGTAGAATCGTCCAACATTTTAATGGAAAAAGCATTGTCTTCGCCATCGTTGGCAAATTGCTTGGTCCAAAGCTCATTTCCACTGGCATCAGTTCTAACAACATAAACATCAGTTAACCCATCAGTTGTTTTATTGGTTTCACCAACCAATACAAAGCCGCTATCAGAGGTGATAGCCATATCGTGCATGCGCTCCCAACCATCTGTTCCAAATGTTTTGAACCACAATTCATTGCCTGTTTCATCAATTTTCCACAATGCAAAATCATACGCACCATTGCCTGATGAATTAGTGAAACCTCCAACAAAATAACCTTCATTGGCAACATGTTTTACCCTTCTCCCCCAATCGGTTTCAGTGCCTCCATAACTACTTGACCATAAATAATTGCCTAGGCTATCAATTTTAAGCAAAAACATTTGAGAAGGGCCATCTGTAAAACTAGAGGATGAACCCGTAATGATGTAACTCGAATCGGGTAATTCATCAATTCCTTGACCGTAATCGTAGCCACTACCCGAGAATTGTTTGTAGAACGGTGTTTGTGCATTTATTGAAAAGGCTACAACCAGAAAGAATAAAATAATCAATGCTTTCATAATTTATTAATTAAATCGATAACTTAAATTCAATGATGCAGCGTATCCTCTTCCAAGTCCAATCATCCCAATTAAATCACTGGTTGCCAATCCAACATTGAATTGTTTCCACACACCTTGCACATACAAATTTGCTCTAAAACCTGTAAAGCCTCCATAAGAAGCGCCCAATCCTAAACGAAACCATTTTTTACTTCGGTAGTGGGCTCCAGCGTAAATCAACGGCAACGATCCGTTTTGCACATACACCTTAGCACCATAGTAAAACTGAAACATTTTGGTATTGTGTTCATCTATGATTTTACCAATTTGAAACGTAAATGGCAAAGCGACAACTTTAGAAACGGTATCTCTTTTCAAGCCCAATTCATCACCAATGTTTTTATCTTTTCCAAAAATGGTTGTTCCATTAATAATATCCGACAAGGTGTAACCATCGTGGTGCAAAACAGTATCCATCGAATAATTTCTAATGTTTTTATTGATAAAACCTATGCCTAAGTTTTGAAAGCTTAATTGCAAGTAAGATGGTTTTTCATCTTTACCTACTTTAAAAAATAAATTTGCATCAAAACCAACACCAACACCTTTATAGAACGGACCTGCTGCCATTTGTGCTTTTCCTTTTATTCCAATTTCGGCATTAAAACCATCGGCATCTTGCAAAAAATAAGCATCTTCATTGTAGTAACCAAAATAATTGGTAATTCCATAAATATTTAGCGTAATACTTGATTTTGTTTTAGCATCGATAAAGCCAAAACCAATTTTATGTGCACCCATAAAACCGGCAACCATGTTGGATAAATTCACTTCTGAGCCTAAGTAGGGTTCATTGCCACGAAATAACAAACCAAAGGCACCTTTGCGGTAGCGAGCTGCTCCACTATAAAACGCACCTGCTTTTACAATAATTCCCCAATTCTTTTTCTTAAACGGTTGAACTTTATAATTGATGTATTCCAACGTTGGATCGGTATAAAATCCCAAGCGATTTAATGCTTTTTGCTTTCCTTCTACTTTTTCAATTAGTGTAGATGAAATTTCACCACCGAAAATAAAATTCTTTGAAAATTTATTAGGCAAAGCTGTTGCAGCCAATTCACCCGATGCAAACACATTAATCTCATGTGCTCGTTGGAGGGTATCATACGCAAAAGGGAGTAAATTTTGTGAAAAACCATTCAATGAAAAGGTGGTTAACAAAATTAGAATCATGTATAGAAAACGAGTCATTCAGCTTTATATTTGATTATCAAAAATAATAAAAGTATTAATTAATACCCAGCTTGTAAAAATTTAATGTAGATTTTGATTTTGTGCATTAATCAAACAGAAGTCATATAACACACAAAAAGCTGTCTTATTCAGACAGCTTTTTGACTAATCTATTTTATTGTTTTATTTAACTACGGTAACAAATCCATGGCCTTCTAGAACTTCGCCTAGTACACCTGTAACTTTGTATTTATAGAAATAAACTCCTTCTGTTACTTCTTGACCAGCTTTGTTTTTGCCATTCCAAATTGGTGGATTTGCTTGTGATCCACTTCCCTCAAACACTTTATGTCCCCATCTATTTACAATAATTAGCTCAATTGAATGTGCGTTTGTTGTGTTAAGGAAAAACTGTTCATTAACACCATCACCATTTAATGTAATAACGTTTGGTGCATCAACAGTTGGAATTGGGTAAACACACGAACCATCATCTATTACAGCATTAGGATTGTAGTTAGTTGCTGTTTGGTCCATACAACCACAAGTAACAATGGTAATTGTAACAGCAGTTGTATCGTTACAACTCACATCGCCATTAGAAGCTACCAATTGAATGGTTGTTGTAACATCAAATGTTTGTGAAAAAGAACTTGTACTCGATGTTGGAGCTCCAAATGTTCCAGTTCCTAAATCCCATTGGAAAGAATTTGCATCTTGACTTCCATTGCCAATTGTGACTTCTAAAGGTGTACAACCAGTTCCTGGATCTGTTGTAATTACAGCAAATGGAACGTTTTCAACATTAACAAAAGCACTATCTTTAACTGTACAGTGAACCACATTATCTGTCAATTCTAATACATACCATCCTGGTGCCAAATCGCTCAATGCACTTTGATTAGGGAAGGTAATGGTTGTATCTGTTTGATACGTCCAATCAAAAGTTAAGTTATATGAACTTGGATTGCTTGGATTTTGCAAATGTGCACCATAAGGAAACGATGTTGCTGAAACTGTTCCAATTGGTTGACAGTTGGCAGGAGTTGTTAGGATAGAATCTATAAACAATGTTTGATTGACCGTAACAGTCACTGTATCACTTCCAGTATATCCACAAGCGTCGGTTGCGGTAACAATGTATTGAATAGAACCTTGTGTTGTATCAACAGTAGCTAAATATCCTGTATCTCCCACATCTCCATTTGACCAAGCATAGGTGTATGGACCAAAACCATTGTATGCGCTTGCAATAACTGGAACCGAATCGTTAATACAAAATACAGTTGGGTCAGTAAAGTTTAGCTTAACATCCACCGAGTCTAGAATGACTAGCGTACCAGTAGATGTAAGGGTATCACCACAAGCATTAACAATAGTTGCAGTAATAGTTACTGTTTCATTGTTATCTGAAATTCCATCTGCACCAGGTGTAATGTTAACGACAACTGTATCAACTCCAATATTAAAAGTAACAGAATCAGCCAAATGATTGTAATCAACACCATTTGTAGCTGTTCCTCCAATAGTATAATTAATAGTTAAAGTCGTATCATTTTGGCTTGATGGTCGGATAAAATAAATATTTGCATCGCTACAGCCCTCATAAATTGTTGTGTCACCTGTTACAGTTGCTACCACTACTTGAACAGCATCTGAGTTAAATGAATTTGCTTTAAGGTAAACCCCTGAATTCAAAGCTTGATCTCCCACATTTGCAACAGCAATTTTTATATGGTAGGTTTCACCACATTGCAAAGAAATACCAGCAGGTAAATTCACTGTACCGCCGTTATATCCTTCTCCACTATAGGTTGCATATTGTGTAGTGTAATACACAGAATTTGATTGCCAGTTTGGATCTTGTGCCGCACACGTTGATGCTGTTCCTGCTGTTCCTGCGGTACCAGAATTTACAGTATTAATTGCAACTGGAACATTTGTATTAGGAATTAAAGCCATGTTTACAGCTCCATTGGTGTAAGGTCCAGTTATTCCAGGTCCTGAAATAAAAAATCCAAAAACATCATTAAATCCAGAGCATACATAAGTTGGATATTCTGCCGATGCAAACATGTATTCAAAAGATAAATTGTTCCCTTGCGCCACAAAATCAAATTCTAACTTACCACCATTGGTAACATTATTGGTTGCTATGGCATTCAAATCTGCATCTGAAGCTACGGATGAACCACCACTTGTACGAATGTAAACACCACTAGAAAACGGAAAGTTGGTTGCAGTAAAACTTTTTGCATTACCTTGCATAGTAGATCCTCCAGCTCCATTAAAAGTAACATTGGATGCAGTAACTCCATATCCCAAAAGAATATTGTTAACCAAGTTATTAGGATTCATTGTGCTTTGATAGGTGATGGTTGTTTGCGCCACAAGTGAGAGCGAAATTGTTACAAAACAACTCAAAGCTATTAATTTATTATAAAAGTTTATCATCGTACTAGTTATTTAGTTTTGAAACGTAATATTTCTTAGTTAAGTTGCATTAACTTTTTCAAAAATATAAAACTTCCTTTCTTTTTTGCTAGAAATTAAGCAAATTTGCTAAAAAAAATAATATGAATCAAACACAACAGTATATCCAAGTTAATAAAGAACGTTTTTTAACGGAATTGTTAGATTTGTTAAAAATTCCTTCAATTTCAGCAGATAAGGCATATAGCCAAGATGTGAAAAAAACGGCAGAATTAATTGCTGAAAAATTTACAACTATTGGTCTCGACAAGGTAGAAGTTTGTCCAACAGCTGGAAATCCAATTGTTTATGGAGAAAAAATAATTGATGCGAGTTTACCAACCATTTTGGTTTATGGCCACTATGATGTGCAACCAGCAGACCCTATTGAATTGTGGGATAATCCACCATTTGAACCAATCATAAAAAAAACAGCCATTCATCCCGAAGGAGCAATTTTTGCACGTGGTGCTTGTGATGACAAAGGACAAATGTACATGCACGTGAAAGCGGTTGAGGCGATGTTGGCTACGAATGAATTACCGTGCAACGTGAAGTTAATGATTGAAGGAGAAGAAGAAGTGGGAAGCACCAACCTTTCCATTTTTGTGAAAGAAAATGTGGAAAAATTAAAAGCAGATATCATTTTAGTTTCGGATACTGGAATGTTGGCAAATGATACGCCATCCATTACAACAGGTTTGCGTGGGTTGAGCTATGTGGAAGTGGAAGTTACTGGTCCAAACCGCGATTTACACTCAGGCTTATACGGTGGATGTGTTGCCAATCCGATTAATATTTTAACAAAAATGATTGCCTCTTTACACGATGAAAACAACCGCATTACTATCCCTGGTTTTTACGATAAGGTGGTGGAATTATCGGATGAGGAACGTGCAGAAATGGCAAAAGCTCCTTTCTCATTAGAAAAATATTGTGATGCGTTGGACATCCGAGAAGTGCATGGTGAAACAGGTTATTCAACTCCAGAAAGAGGTGCAATTCGCCCGACATTGGATGTCAACGGAATTTGGGGTGGATACATTGGAGAAGGTGCAAAAACAGTGATTCCATCAAAAGCATTTGCAAAAATATCAATGCGTTTGGTACCGGATCAAAATTCGGATGAAATTACAGAATTGTTTAAAAAACATTTTGAATCCATTGCTCCTGCTAGTGTAAAAGTAGCTGTTCATCCACATCATGGTGGTGAAGCTTCCGTTACTCCGATAGATTCGGTTGGATACAAAGCAGCAAGCATGGCTTACGAAAAAGCATTTGGCAAAAAACCTATTCCGGTAAGAAGTGGTGGAAGTATTCCAATTGTTGCTATGTTTGAAAAAGTATTAGGATTGAAAACCATTATGATGGGATTTGGATTGGACAGTGATGCTATTCACTCGCCAAATGAGCATTATGGTTTGTTTAATTATTACAAAGGAATTGAAACGATTCCATATTTCTACAAGCATTTTACAGAATTAAACAAATGATTGTATCGAAAAATATATTGAAATGGGGGTGTCTTGTGGCACTCCTATTTGTTTTTAATAGTTGTACTATTGAAAATGTTAGCTATGTTGGAGTTGATGGTTTAAAATTTGAAAAACTATCTGGTCGTGATTTATCACTGTCGTTTAACTTAACCCTCAATAATCCAAACAAGAAAAAAATAAAAGTAAAGCCCTCATTATTTGATTTGTATATAAATGAAAATCAAGTTGGAACTGTTCAACTGGATCAAACAATTGAAATACAGCCCAATGGTGTTTTTCCAATTCATGTTCCTATTACTTTAAATTTACAACAAGGAGCCATACCTGTGATTATTGCTGGAGCGTTAAAACAGACAGCTAAAATTCGGGTTGTGGGAAAACTCAAAGGCTCGATGTATGGAATAACCAAAAGCAAGAAAATTGATGAAACCAAGGAAATTTCTTTAAAAAATTTGGGTGATAATAAACTTTTTAACCTCTCTTTTTTCTAAACAAAGCTAAAATCATATAGCTTAACGGAGTAACAATTAAAAATGCAATAATTGAAAGCAATATAGCTCCAACAAAATATTGAAATGTATTGGCTTTTATTGTATCTAAATCAAAGTGAAAAAATTGAGCTGGATCAATGGCATCCGCTGTAAAATATTGTCCAACCAAAAAACTTGCATAAATAATAAACGGAATCATTGGTGGAATGGAAATATTGGCTGCTGCGATAAACAAAATTTTATTTAATCGCATTAATATTGCCAAAGGAATACCAACCAATAATTGAAATCCCCAAATAGGAAAAATCCCCATAAACACTCCAAATCCTAATGAAACTGCTTTGCGCATGTTGGATTCTTCGGGTTTAATGGCTTCGTGTTTAATGGCTTCCCAAGTACCTTTGGACAATAATTTTTTAGGAAAGAAATATAACAAAGCACCAATAAACAACACACTGTTTAGCACCGAAATGCGGAAGAAATCTTTACCCGGACGAAAATGCGAAACACGTTCTGTAGGATCGTATTTCACACTAATTGGAACGGGAATAAATTTTACTCCTTTCCATGCCAAGCGCACAATCACCTCAATTTCTAACTCAAATTTTGTGGTAAACAAACGCATTTTTTTTAGTGGCGGAAGCGGGTAAGCACGAAATCCTGTTTGTGTATCTGGCAAACTAATGAGTGTTTCTACTTTGAACCAAAAATTAGAAAATTTATTGCCAAAAGAACTTTTTCCAGGAACACCTTCTTGTTGCATGTTGCGTGAGCCCATTATAACAGCTCCCGGATGTTCTAAACACGCTTGTATTATTTTGGGTAAATCGTCGGGAGAATGCTGTCCATCCGAGTCAATGGTAATGGCATAACTATATCCTTTTTCATTGGCATGTTTAAACCCTTTGCGCAATGAATAACCTTTCCCTCGATTTTTCTCATTGTTCAAAACTGTTATGCTATTTTGATAGTCGGAAAGAATTGTTGAGGTTGCATCTGTTGCACCATCGTTGACAACAATTATGTGTTTTGGAGAAACATGTTGCATCACTCCATCAATAACCCTTCTCAACGTTTTTTCATTGTTGTATGTGGGAATTAAAACACAGGCGTTTATTTGTTCGATGGTTGCTTGCAATGGCGTTAAATTTGATCCAAAAATAACAAAGAATTTGAGAAAATAAGAATTGTGCCTACAAGTTATTTACGAATTACATGCACAGTTCCATTCAATTCAATTTTGATGATTTGCGACGCTTTGTCCATTTTTTCATTCAATCGTTGTTCCACAATTAAGTCCACCCCAGATTTTATTTGTGGTGAAATGGTTGCAAATGAAGTGGGACTTTTCTCTCCACTCAAATTAGCCGAGGTGCTTACAATAGGTTTTCTCAACCCGCGAATTAATTGCAAGCAAATAGGATCTTTTGTGATGCGTATGCCAACGCTTCCGTCTTCTGCCAACACAGATGGCGCAAGTCCTTTTGCATTGGGATAAATTATGGTGAGTGGACGCGTAGCTAAATCCACTAAATCGTAGCAAATGGGATTAAAATCTGGAATGTAGCGTTCCAACATCAAAAAACTATCTACCAACACAATAAAGCTTTTATTTTCTGGGCGATTTTTGAGTGCTAAAACACGTTGGCAAGCAGTTTCATTGGTGGCGTCACAGCCCAATCCCCAAATAGTATCGGTGGGATAGAGCATGGTGGCTCCATTTTTCAATTGTTCAACGATAGGTGCTACATCCAATTTCATTATCTTTTAGAATTTATTTTAACCATTTGATATGGTTGTGTTTCAACTAAGCCATCAATTTCACCAGAAATTTCAATCATCATCAACGTATCATTGAGCAAGTTATAAAGTATGCTTTTCGGAAAACCGTGTTGTAGATTTTCCACTCTAAATCCGTTGTTGGTTGATAAAACACCTTTAAACGATTTGTTTTTTTGCAACGTATCTCTTTTTAAGCTAGAATAGCTGAGCGAATCGCCAACAAGTGTTAACTGTATATTTTCTACAAATAATGTGTCATCATCTGCCAAATAATAGCTTTTTCCTAAAAATAACGTATCGTTTAGTTTTTTCCAATCCTCATACAATACGCCTTCTTTATCATCACATTGCCACAAGCCTTCCAACCAATTTATTGAAAGTTCCTGATGGGGCATTTTGGAAATTACAAGTTTGTTTTTTCGTTCATCCGAAGGATTGCATCCAACAAATAATTGAACTAAAACAAGAATAAACGATAGTTTTAAAAAATTCATCGTCGAGGATTTATAGAACAAATGTACTTATTAACCTGAGAATGTCAATTGAAAAATAAAAACTTATTCCAACTAAAAACATTTGTAGCTATTTTTGATGTGATGAATATTCCAAAGTATCTAAAAAATAAATACATCATTGCATTGGGTGTATTTGGTATTTATACATTGTTTTTAGACGATGTAGATATTTTTGTGATTGTACGTCAGAACATGAAACTTTCCAAAATTGAGCAACAAAAAGAAGATACACAGACGTTGTTGAAAGATACCAAAGCAACACTTGAAAAGTTGCACACTCTTAATGGAATTGAGCGCTATGCGCGCGAGAAAAAATTGTTTAAAAAAGACAATGAAGATATTTTCGTAATTTCTTACGAATAGTTTATTCTGCTTTTTTTCTTTTAAATTTATTGACCAATCGACTAATGTCGTATAGAATTGATGGCACCAACAATAAGTTGATGGAAATGGCAAAAATAAGGGTTGTAGAAACTAAAACTCCCAATGCTTTTGTGCCACCAAATTGTGAAAGCATGAATACGGAAAATCCGAAGAACAGAATAATGGACGTGTAAAACATGCTCAATCCCACTTCTTTTAATGACTCAATAACACTTTTGGCAATATCACCAGTGTTTTTCTTTAACTCTTGACGGTATTTGGCTAAAAAGTGAATAGAATCATCAGAAGTAATTCCAAATGAAATATTGAAAACCAATAATGTAGACGGTTTTAATGGAATATTGAGCAAGCCCATTATTCCGCCAGTTAAAATTAAAGGAATTAAATTAGGAACGATAGAAACCAAAACGATACCCCAATTTCTAAACAGCAATGCCATTAATACACTCACTGTTATGACAGCAAATAAAATTCCGTCAAACAAACTGTCTATCAAATAACGTGTACCTTCAGCAGCAACAACAGCCGTCCCGGTTACAGTAACTCCCAAATAACTATTGTCTAATGTTTTTCTTAGTTGTTTGTTAAAGTCATTGTCTTTATAATGAGCAGATAAATCAGCGATTGTGACTCCATAATGTTTGGCTAACTTTTGAGCAATCGTTGGATTTTTTAGCAAGATGGAATCTATATAATTGAGCTCTCCAGAAACGACATTGACATAAAAATGCTCTTGTTTGTCTTTAAACGGATTGATTTTTTTATCAATTTCAATTTTAATCTGTTGCGCTTTTTCGCTCATTTCATACGAACCATAATCTTTTATTTGCGTGCGAACACGAATGGTGGTATTGGTAGTATCCAACAATTCTTTTAACTGCAATGTTGAACTAATACTTGCTGCATCAAAGTTTTCTATATATTTCTGCAAATACACTTTGTTTTGGTTGTCAAACAAACGGTATTTTGTTGAATCATTGCCATGATAGGACATGTTTACTGCTTTGATGAGTTCAACCAAGGAAATAGCTTTAGAAAAGGCTGTATCTTGACCCAGTAATTGTTGAACAGCATCTACTTTTTGCAGTAGTTCAGGATTGTAAAGATTTTCTTTGTTTTTATAATTGATGAGTACTTCAAATGGAATGGAACCACCTAAATTGTTTTCTAAAAACTGAATATCTTTTACAATTGGGTCGTTCGGAGAAATATCACCTGTTAGATTCCCAGTTGATTTTACTTTTAGCATCCCAATTCCGCTAAATACAAGTGCAACGATTGTAGCCACATACACCCAAACTCGACGTTTACTTACAATGTAAACTGTAGCTCTTACAAATTGCACCGCCAAGCCTCTATCCAAATGGCGCAAATGTTTGTCTGAAGGAGCTTTTGTTAGGGTTGAAATAATCGGTAAAATACAAATAGACAGAAGGAATAAAACCAAAATAGAAACACCTGCAACCAAACCAAACTCCACCAAACGATCGGAATTGGTGTACATGAGCGAAAAGAAACCGATTGCAGTAATGAAATTGGTAATAAACGTAGCGTTTCCTACTTCTTTGATAACTTTGGTTAATGCTTTTATTTTATTACGATGTTGTTTTATTTCTTGGTGAAAATGCGTCATTAAAAACACACAATTAGGCATACCTATGACAATCATTAGCGGCGGAATAAGCGCCATTAAAACCGAAATGTGATAACCCAACAATGCAATAATTCCCAACGACCAAATTACGCCGATACCAATAACAATGTTGCAAATTACTACCACTCGGTGAGAGCGGAAGAACAAATAAGTAATTAACGACGTTGCAAGTATTGCGAGAGCAATAAACAAGTACATTTCAGAAACTATGCGCTTGCTCAATATCACACGAATATAAGAAAGTCCAGAGAAGCGAACTTTACCAAAATCCTGCTCATAAGACTGTGCCAATTCTTTGATTTTCAGCACTACATTTGCCTTTTTCTGATACGTCAAATAATCGTCTTGCACATTGATGACCATCAACGAAACATTGGTACTGTCATTATACAATATCCCGTTATAAAAAGGAACACGTTTTACCTCATCTTTAATTTGAGTAATTGGTTTTTCAATGTAACGGGTGTCTGAAAAAATCTTACGCACATCAAAACGTTGTTTGCTGGTATTATTTTCAACGTTGAATAACGTTGCCTCGGATATAACACCGTCTATTCCTTCAAATGTAAGAATAGAGTCGCCCAACTGTTTCCATTTTAAAAATTTATCTTCGGTATAAAGAGAGTCGGTTTGAATGGCAATCACAAAAGATCCGCCTTCATCACCAAATTGTGATGTAAATTTTTGATAATCTACTTCTGCTTCTGAATCTTTGGGTAAAATGAACCCATATTCATTATCTAATTTGATGTTAATAGCAGCTTCGTAACCAAAGAAAACAGTCAATAGAGTTAACGCTCCTATTATCAAGAACTTAAACCTTAAAATAATGTATGCAAAGTAATACCACATTAATATTTACCGACTGTTTAATTAAAGAGTGTTGTAAAAATAAAAAAATATTTGAAAAATTAACATCTATCTTTTTAAGCATGAACGAAAATTAAAAAAGGGTTGCACACCTATTGTACAACCCTTCTAACTATAAAATATCGTTACTTTAGTTACTTTGGCTGTTGTTGTTGCCCTCCTTGTGGAGTTGCACCATTTTGTCCACCTTGTGTACCTTGTTGTTGTTCAGTTTGTGCTTTCTCAGCTTGTGGAGTTGGTTCAATTGATTTTGTTCTCAATGTCATTATAATGCTTAACACAGCAATGATTCCTGCTAACGACCAAGTAGCTTTATCAATGAAATCACTTGTTTGTTGAACACCACCTAATTGGTGAGCCGCTCCAAAGTCAGAGCTTAAACCTCCACCTTTTGGATTTTGAATATACACCACCAAAATCAATAAAGCACTTGCGATAATAATAAGTATAGTTAATAAAACATTCATAATTTATGTATTTAATTTTTTAGTTAATTCTTCAATTTGAGTTGCAAAGAAAACCTTTTTTTCTGGAATAATCAACATTAATTGTTGATAAATGTGAATTGCCTTTGGAAAATTACCCTGAGCAGCAAAAATTTTTGCAAGCGTTTCACTAACAGGGAGCTGAGAATCGTCAATGCTATCCTTTGCTTTTTTTATTGGATTGTACATTTCTTTTTTCTCTGTTCTATCGGCAAATAATTCTTCTTTTACAGAAGGTTTTGGTGTACTTTCAACTGGTTTTTCTTCTGATAAATCCGCTATAATTGGCTTCTCTTGAATTGGTTCAACATACGCCTCGTTTTTACGCAACCACGATGTAAAACTTCTCTCCGTTTCTTCTTCTACAATTGGTTCAACCGGCTTTTTCACTATTAAAGCATCAATTAAACGTTGTTTCTCGCGTTCTTTTTCCTCTTGCTCTTTATTTTGTAGCGCTTGTTGTGCCAATTTTGCTTCTTCTGCTTCTAATGAATAGGTTGCAGCACCCGATATGGTTTGCAATAATTCATCCGAAAGTGAAGGAAGTGCTTCTGAAGTTTCTTCTGGTTGAGTTTGTTCTTCAACAGTTTGTTCAATGATATCACTTTCTGCTAGAGTATTCTCAATTTCAGTATGTACCTCAACTGTTTCATGTGTAATTTCAGGTACAACTTCTACTTTTAATTCAGTTTTTGGTTCTATCGATTGAGTAGCTGCTTCTACAACTATTTCTTTTTCTTCTTGTACAATTTCTGGTGTTGTTTCTACTACTTTTGGTGTTTCTTCAACAACTATCGATTTTTCTTCAATTATTTCTACCGGTTGAATAGGTGTTGGAGCAACTGTTTCTACAACAACTTCTGTTTCAACAATTGATTTTTGATGCAACAAATGATACAGTACGGTTCTGTCAGCAATGCGATAGGCGTATTTTTGCAATTCACTATCTAAACGCACGTCGTTGGATTGCGCCAATGCTTTTAAATAGAGCAAAGGAAAAACTTGTGAATAGGGATAAGTTACACACAATTTTTCAAGCGATTCTATGTGCGATGAAGCACACAACTCTGGTCGCTCTATCAAGGTTGCTATTTCAGTTAAGTTCAACATTACCAATTGGAAAGTAATTGATTAATAACATCTTGCACAATCTGAGAATTGATTTCAGAAAGCAATTGCGATTCAACAGAACTCACGTCTTGATTGGCGTCAAAATCAGCAAAACGCGTGCTAACTGCATTCATTTCATGCGAATAATTTTCATTGGGACAATCAAATACAATTTTAAACATTGCCGAAACAGTCAAACGGTTTTTAGCAGCATTATCGCCTTCTTGCAATGCAATTGGGCTAACGTTGTAACTAGTGATTTTTCCAGAAATAAAAACTTGCGGTTGCTTGTTAACACTTGAAAGCATCAATTTTGTATTGTTTTGAATCCCTGATTTTACAGCTTCTGTTAACTCAACTGGATAATTAATTGGGGCATTGGGCGCAGCAACCTCCAACACGTCCATTTGAAAATGGGTTAAACATGCATTTAGAGAACCAGTGTCGTTAAAGGAAACACTTGTTGGCCAACACGAAGTTAAGCCCAACAACAAACAAGTTATTGCAAGTAGTTTTCTCATTCAGACAAGTTGTATTCTTTAATTTTGCGGTACAAAGTGCGCTCCGAAATTCCTAATTCTTGAGCTGCATTTTTTCGGCGTCCGCGGTGTTTTTCCAATGCTTTTTTTATCAAATCTTTTTCTTGATCTTCCAAAGATAATGATTCTTCAACAACTTCGTGCACTTCATAAGCATCGTCTACTTGTTGTGTTGCATCCATCATATCTTGTGGTAACAGAACATCTGGAGTGGTTGGTGCAATCAATTTAGTTGGTTCCAATAACGGCGCTTCAATATCATTATACAAACGGTTGATGAGCTCCACTTGTTCACCCGATACGGCAAATTTATCGCCTTTGTTGATGATTTCAACCACCAATTTTTTCAATTCGGTTAAATCTTTTTTCATGTCAAACAGAAATTTGTACATCAACTCACGTTCATTGATGCTATCCATACTTTCTGTTGTTGACAACATAGTAGATTTTGGTTGAATGGGTGTTAAATATTGTTGAAGCGTTGCCGCATCCAATTCGCGTTCGGTTTCAATGATAGAAATTTGTTCCACCACATTGCGCAACTGACGAATATTTCCCGGCCATTGATAGTGATTGATAAGCGCAACAGCATCCATGGTTAAACGAACGGTTGGCATGCGATATTTTTCTGAAAAATCACTTGCAAACTTGCGAAACAATAAATGAATATCGTCTCCACGTTCTCTCAAAGGCGGTAAACTAATGGGAACAGTGCTCAAACGGTAATATAAATCCTCTCTAAATTTACCAGAAGCAACTGCTTTTTGCATATTTTCATTGGTTGCAGCTACAACACGCACATTTGTTTTGTACATTTTGGAAGAACCAACACGCATAAATTCACCCGTTTCCAACACACGAAGTAAGCGTACTTGTGTTTGCATAGGTAATTCAGCCACTTCATCCAAGAAAATTGTTCCACCATCTGCCACTTCAAAATAACCTTGACGGTGACCAACAGCTCCTGTAAACGATCCTTTTTCGTGTCCAAACAACTCAGAATCTATTGTTCCCTCTGGAATTGCTCCACAGTTAACGGCAATATATTGTTTGTGTTTGCGCGTGCTCAAGTTGTGAATTACCTGCGGAATGATTTCTTTACCCGTACCACTTTCTCCAGTTACAAGCACAGAAATATCCGTTGGTGCCACTTGAATAGCAACTTCTAAAGCCCTGTTTAATTGTGGGCTGTTACCAATTATTTCAAAACGTTGTTTTACTTGTTGTAAATTCATCTTGATTGGTTTTTGGTTGTTTTAAGCAAACTCAGGACTAAGTCCATTGCGTTCCAATATTTCTACCACTTCTCCTTTTAATGTTGCAGAAGTACAATCGGTAATTTTTACCATGATGTATTGGCCTTTTTCAAAATTTCCTTTCGGGAAAATCACCATCGAATTTCTTCCATCGCGACCACACCATTCGTCTTCTGAACGTTTAGAGGTACCTTCAACCAATACTTTTGTTACTGTGCCAATTTGTTTTTTATTCCAATACAATGAATCCGCTTGTTGCAAATCGATGATTTCGTTCAAACGTTTGCTTTTCACCTCTTCTGGAACATCGTCTTCAAACTTACGTTCAGCCAACGTTTTAGGGCGTTCAGAATATTTAAACATATAAGCATATTCATAACGCACTTCTTTCATTAAGCTAATCGTATCGTTGTGTTCTTCATCCGTTTCGCCACAAAATCCAGTGATGATGTCGGTAGAAATAGCACAATTTGGCATGTATTTTCGAATGGCGTTAATTCTGTTCATGTACCACTCGCGTGTGTAATTTCTGTTCATACGAGCCAATACTTGCGTGTTTCCAGACTGAACAGGAAGGTGAATGTATTCGCAAATGTTTTCATATTTTGCCATGATTTCCAATACTTCATCGGTCATGTCTTTTGGATGCGAGGTTGAATAACGCACACGTAAATCCGGTGATACTTTTGCAACCATTTCCAGCAATTGAGCAAAATTTGTTGTTGCAATTGTTTCGTCTTTCACTTCACCTTTTGAGGTCATGTTCCAACGATAGCTGTTAACATTTTGTCCCAAAAGAGTAACTTCTCTATATCCTTTATTGAATAAATCAACGCATTCACTAACAATGGTTTGCGGGTCTCTTGAGCGTTCTCTACCTCTGGTAAATGGAACTACACAAAACGAACACATGTTGTCGCAACCACGCATAATGGTTACAAATGCATTAATTCCGCCAATATCTAAGCGAACGGGTGAAATATCAGCATACGTTTCCTCACGAGAAAGCAACACGTTTACAGCTCGTTGTCCCGAACCAACCTCTTCCACCAAATTTGGTAAATCACGATAAGCATCTGGTCCAGCAATTAAATCCACCAATTGCTCTTCTTCCAATAAGTTGGTTTTCAAACGCTCAGCCATACAGCCAAGGATACCAACAACCAAATTAGGATTATCAGATTTTCGTTTTTTAAATTCAGACAAGCGGTTTCTAACACGTGTTTCAGCATTGTCACGAATAGCGCAAGTATTGATTAATACCACATCAGCATTATCCAATTCTTTTGTAGTAGAATACCCATTTTTGGTCATAATTGAAGCCACAACTTCACTGTCCGAAAAGTTCATTTGGCATCCATAACTTTCAATAAAAAGCTTTTTACCATTTGGATTTTCAGGTGTTTCAACTCCTAAAGTTGCTTCTCCTTGACGTGCTTCGTCAATTACTTTAATTCTACTCTCTCTAATATTTATGCTTGAACCCATTCTTTACTTTAAAATAGAGTGCAAAGATAGCAATAAATAAAATTCTGCCAAATTGTCACAATGATTTAACTATTTTTAAAATAAGTTGTCCAACAGCCATTGTTTTCAAGTGGTTTATAAATAAATAAGATATTTTTGTATTATTTTATTATTTAGATTTATTTTAAATAATAATTAATTCGTAAATTTGCTGAAACTTTAAAATTTTTAAAAGATGAAAAAAGTAGCATATTCTTTAACAGTGGCATTGTCACTAATCGTTTTGGCTTCTTGTGGTGGAAAACAAGAACCAGCAGCAGAAACTCCAGCAACAACAACTGAAGAAACAGCAACAACTCCAGCAGAACCAATTACATTGGAATTAAATGCTGGTGATGACATGAAATACGACAAGACAGAATTTACCGTAAAAGCTGGTCAAAAAGTAACATTGAACTTCCACCATACAGGAAAAATGGCAAAAGAAGCAATGGGACACAATTTTGTATTGTTGCAAGAAGGTGTAGATGTTGCAGCATTTGGTCAAGCGGCAGCTGGTGCAGCAGCAACAGGTTACATTCCAGAATCTATGAAAGGAGATATCATTGCACATACTGATTTAATTGGTGGTGGAGAATCTACAACTTTAGAATTTACAGCACCAACAACAGCAGGAAATTATGCATTTATTTGTTCTTTCCCTGGTCACTATGGAATGATGAAAGGAATTTTCATTGTTGAATAAGACACAAAAATAAATTTTTGAAAAGACCGTAATTGAAAGTTGCGGTCTTTTTTTATAGTCATAATCGAGCCTATCTATACAAATATTAAAATTTTAGCTTACTTTTGCATCCCATAGCCAGATTGTAGTTTATGAAGAACATTCGAAATTTTTGTATTATCGCCCACATTGACCACGGTAAAAGTACCTTGGCTGATAGATTGTTGCAAACCACCGGTACAATTTCTGACCGTGAAATGCAAGATCAAGCATTAGATAATATGGACCTTGAAAGAGAACGTGGTATTACCATCAAATCTCACGCAATTCAAATGAACTACAAATTTGAAGGTGAAAATTACGTGTTGAACCTAATTGACACTCCGGGACACGTGGATTTTTCTTACGAAGTATCTCGTTCCATTGCTGCATGTGAAGGAGCTTTGTTGATTGTGGATGCATCGCAAGGGATTGAAGCACAAACCATTTCCAACTTATATTTGGCAATAGAACACGATTTGGAAATTATTCCTATCCTCAATAAAATGGACTTACCAGGAGCAATGCCAGAGGAAGTTACTGATCAAATTGTTGACCTTTTGGGGTGCGATCCAAGCGAAGTTATTCCAGCGTCTGGTAAAACAGGTTTGGGTGTTGATAAAATTTTAGAAGCAGTTATTAAACGTATTCCTGCACCAAAAGGCGATGAAAACGCACCGTTGCAAGCCATGATTTTTGACTCTGTATTTAATCCATTTAGAGGAATTATTGCTTATTACCGTATTAAAAATGGGGTACTTAAAAAAGGACAACAAGTTAAATTCTTTAATACAGGAAAAGAATATATTGCTGATGAAATCGGTACGTTGAAAATGGATTTAATGCCAAAAAACGAAGTAAAAGCGGGTGACGTTGGTTACATTATTTCGGGTATTAAGCAAGCCAATGAGGTAAAAGTGGGGGATACCATCACTTCCAAAACAAATCCTTGTTCAGAAGCAATTAAAGGTTTTGAGGATGTAAAACCAATGGTATTTGCTGGTATTTACCCAGTTGATACAGAAGATTACGAAGAATTGCGTTATTCAATGGAAAAATTGCAATTAAACGACTCATCCTTGGTGTTTGAACCTGAATCTTCGCAAGCATTAGGTTTTGGTTTCCGTTGTGGATTCTTAGGAATGTTGCACATGGAAATTATTCAAGAACGTTTGGAAAGAGAATTCCGAATGACAGTTATTACTACTGTACCCAACGTTTCTTACCATGCATATATGAAAAAGAATCCAGATGAGCTATTGATCGTTAACAACCCTTCTGAATTGCCAGATCCTTCTGGAATGGATAGAATTGAAGAGCCATACATCAAAGCACAAGTGATTACAAAATCAGAATACGTTGGGGCTATCATGACTTTGTGTATTGAAAAACGAGGTGAACTCCGCAATCAAGTATATTTAACACAAGATAGAGTTGAATTAACCTTTGAAATGCCTTTGGCAGAGATTGTATTTGATTTCTACGATCGTTTGAAAACTGTTTCAAGAGGTTATGCTTCGTTTGACTACCATCCAATTGGCTATAAACCATCCGATTTAATTAAATTGGATTTATTGTTGAATGCAGAACAAGTGGATGCTTTATCGGCATTGGTGCACCGTTCCAACGCTTTTGATTTAGGAAAGCGTATTTGCTTGAAATTAAAGGATTTGATTCCACGTCAACAATTCGAAATTCCAATTCAAGCAGCTATTGGTGCCAAGGTAATTGCTCGCGAAACCATCAAAGCATTGCGTAAAGACGTAACGGCTAAATGTTATGGTGGTGACATTACTCGTAAACGTAAGTTGTTGGAAAAACAAAAAGAAGGGAAAAAACGTATGCGCCAAGTGGGGCGTGTAGAAGTGCCACAAGAAGCATTCTTGGCGGTATTGAAGTTGAACGATTAATACGTTACTTTATTCCTCGACTTTTCTTAATTGCTTCGTAAGCTTCCTGAATTTTTTGGAATTTTTCTTTGGCTCCTTTTTGGAACTCCTCACCCATTTGCGCTACTTTGTCGGGGTGAAACTTAACAGCCATTTTGCGGTATGCTTTTTTGACTTCCTCATCAGTTGCTGACTCGGTAATTCCTAAAATTTTGTAATCTGAATTCACATCGCGGAAGAACATGTTTTTCACCGAATCAAAATCCACTTGTGGAATCCCCATTTTATAGGCAATATCGGCTATTACATGCAATTCGCTTTGCGATACTCCACCATCAACGTTGGCAATACCAAATAAATAGTGAATCAATTGGATGCGGGATTCTGGACGCAAATGCAAGCGTACATCGGAGCAAATATCGTTGAGTGGAATATCGGATTCTAAATAATTTTTAAGGCTTTGCAAATGCAACACATTGAATTGATCGCCAAATTGCTGTTTGAAAAATGCTTTGACATAATCCAATTCAATTTTTAGTACCTTGCCATCGGCTTTCATCACAGCGGCAGAAAGCGCCATTAAAATGGTTGGAACATCCGTTCTTCCTGCGCGATGTTGAAAATAATCTCTGATTTCTTGTGCCGAACGTCCTCTAAATTGTTGTCCGCCACCATCTCTTTGTTGGTCACGGACACGTTGCATATTGTCAATGTATGAACCTATAAAAAATCCAAACAACGCACCAAAAAAACTTTTAGTAGCAAAATAAAAAACGAATCCTAAAATTAAACCAAACACAAAGTGTATTTTAAAATAAAAGTGCGAAAATAATCTTTTTTGATGGGATATCTTGCGTACTTTTTCTTAAAAAAATGTAACAAAATTCTTTGGACTCTTAATAATCCAAAATCTTCACTTCTGTTCTTCTGTTTTCTTGGTGTTCGTCTTCTGTACATGTTACACCATTCTTACAACGGTTTACCAATTGCGTTTCACCATAACCTTTTGCTCGAATTTGTGCTGGTTTTACACCTTTGGTGAGCAAATAATTAACGCAACTTTGAGCACGTGCTTGCGATAGTTTTAAGTTGTAAGCATCACTACCTCGTGAATCGGTGTGAGCGCTTAATTCAATTTTTAATTCATTTTTAAGAATAAAATCGGCCAATTTATCCAATGAAGCCATACTTTCTGGTCGCAAAGTAGCTTTATTTAAGTCATAGAAAATATTTTCCAACTTAAATTTCTCTCCTTTTTTAATGGGCGTTAACTCCAATTCCAATTCAATTATTTTTCCGTCTTCATTAGAAGTGTTAAAGCCTCTATCGGCATCAATGTAGCCTTTTTTTGCTGCGTGCGCCCAGAAATTTTTATTTCTATCTACTACCAAAGTCACCAAACCATGTTCGTTTGTTACTAAAGTCGTATCCCAATTGGTTGAAAAATGAGAAACGGTTGTTGCAGCTTCGTTTAATGGTTTTCTGGTATCTTTTGCAATAACGCGCAAAGCAATTGTGATTTTAGTTGGCAATAAAAACAAATCAGCTGTTAGCACCGAATCTTTTTGAATACCTTCTGATGAAACATTTTCTTCTTTGAGTAGTTTAAAATCAGATTTTGCGGTGCTCACTACATAGTTTTCATTTTTACGAATCATCAAACGTACATTTCCTTCGTTATTGGTAAAAAACTCTTGTTTCTCACCTGTTGTTTGGTTTGTGAGCGAAATTGGTTGTTGTGCCACAGGTTCATTGGTAGTATATTTTTCATACACGTTTACCACTAATTCCAATTGAACATCCTTTTTGGTAAAAGCATAAATTCCATCAATGTTATCTTTTCGGTTGGAGGAGAAAAATCCTTTTATTCCGTCGGTTTGTAGTTCACAAATCATCCCAAAATCATCGGTAGAGGTATTGATTGGATAACCCAAGTTAACTGGTGTCGTGTTTTTTGTTAAGCTCGCTTCAAACAAGTCCAAACCTCCCAATCCAAAATGCCCTGACGAAGCAAAAAACAGACGATCTTCTACCACAAAAGGAAACATTTCTTGCAAGTTGGTATTGATGTGCGATCCCAAATTTTCTGGCTTCGACCATTTTCCATCTACCCATTGAGTTTTGTAGATATCTGTTTGACCATATCCTCCTTCCATATCCGAAGCAAAATACAAGGTACTACCATCTTCCGAAAAACAACCGTGACCAACGTTATAGGCATCGTTGTTGTACTCAAACGGTACTAATTTCGTCCATTTTCCGTCCACCAATTCAGAAAAATATAGTGCTAAAACCACCACGTCTTTTCCTTTTCGTTTTCCGAATTTATTTTTGGTAATAACCATTTTTTGTTGGTCTTTGGTAAATGCAACTGGGCCATCGTGCGCTTTATCCAAAAATTGATGTCGCAACAATTTACCATTTCCAATAGTTGAATCCGATGCAAAATTACTTTCCATCAAGCTAACATAGTAGGAATTATCCCATTTGTAGCGCCCGTTTAGTACCTCTGTATTTTTTGATTTTGTGGCATAAATAAGCCCATTTTTGTAATAAACAGGCGAAAAATCACCAAAAATGGATGAAATATTGGTTTTTTTGACCGAAATGTTTCTGGAATCTGCAAATAATTGGTTAAACGCCTTTAATTCATTTTTAAGCTGACTGAAATAGGTATTGTTGGGATACAAACTGTATGCAATTCCCACTTGTTTCTCAGCTTTATCATAATTGCTGGAATAACGAAGCGCTTGAATGTAAAATTCGCGATCTTTTTCACTTAGATTGGCTTTTTTATCCAAAAACTCAAAATACGAAATGGCTTCTTTCATGCGAAAGAGTTCATAGTTAGAAATGGCTGCTTTTCTTACATTTTCTAAGTTTTCTACACCCTTGCCTTTTATGGTTTTGTTTGCTAATTCGTTGTACATTTCAACACATTCATAATATTCCATGCGTTTGAAAAGATTGTCGGCAACTTTTTGCTTCAATTGACCAAAGCAAGCAACCGACACAACAATAAATATGCTTGTAATTATTAGTTTCATCTTAAAAATATCTTGGTGAAGTATAAGGTATGCGTTTGGTATGGATATCTAATTGCAGAAAAATTTCATGCGATCCACTTTGGTATTTCATCAATCCGTTGATTGGAAAATCATAGACATAACCAAAAGTAAAATCTTTGATAATAATTCCAATGTTGGCTCCTATTGACTCGTTGAAACGATACATTAAACCTGTCCACAAACGTTCATAGGATAATAAACTAACATTTACATCAAAGGTTATTGGTGCATGCGGTGTAAATTTTACCAATGTTGAAGGTTTTAATTTCAATACAGAATTTAAGTCAAACACATAACCAGCTGCCAAAAAGAAGTGACGAGCATTGATTTGTTTTACTAAATCCAAATCAGTTTTGATGGATGCTTCAAGTAAACGTGGAGAGGAAATACCGATGTAATGCTTATTCCCATAATAATAAATTCCAGCACCAATGTTGGGTTTTGTGGTGTTTATTCGCTGACCAAAAAATGGGTCGTTGACATCGTTCACAACCGATGAAGTAAAATCAAATGCCATTACATCTGCACCAACCGAAAGTCCAAGCGCTATTCTACTTTGGTTTTTCTTACTCACTTGGATGCTTCCGCTAATATCGGCAAACACAGATGTGCGGTTGCGTTTACCAATTTTATCGTTCACCATGTGTGCTCCAATTCCCAACGATTTGAATAAAAGTGGAGCATGAATACTAAACCATTGAGAGCGTGGAGCACCGCTAAATTTTATCCATTGGAAACGTCCAACAGCTGTCATGCTAATGGCATCTTTACTACCTGCATACGCTGGATTAAAATACAACGGATTATACATGTAGATGGACATTTGCTCGTCTTGCTGTGCATTTGCCTTAAACGCACATAAGCATAGTATAAATAGAAAAATATATTTCATCAAAAAGTAGTTTTAGTATTCAACTTCAATGTATCCTTTGAACGGAGGGGTATTATCAGCATCGTTCAAAATCAACACATAAAAATAGGTTCCAGTTGGCACTTTTCCACTCGAACCAATTGTGGAACCGTAATTTACCTCTCCTTTCCAATCGTTGTTGTAAGGTTGATTTTTGTAAATTAAGTTACCCCAACGGTTATATATTTCTACCGAAACATTGGTGTAGGCCTCCAATCCTGGAATGTGCCATACATCGTTTAATTGATCATCATCTGGTGTTATTAAATCAGGGATAACCAAACATTTTGCATTGGGCTTGATGTCTAAATAGGTAGAATCTTTTGCCACACAATGGTTAGAATCAGTTATTGTTAAATAATACCAACCTGTATTTTGTGGCTGTGCATTGGTCAATACAAAATTTTGATTGTTCGTAATAAATCCTTGTGGTCCCGTCCATTCGTAGGATACATTTTGTGCATCTGTGTTAAATGGCACCGACTCACCCGGACATAAAACACCATCGTTGCTTAAGTTTAAATCAAGTTGAGGTGTTGAAATACCAATTTGAATACTATCTGTTGATTGACAATTGTTATTATCGGTTCCAATCACATAATACCAACCCGTGTTGTTGTGATTTAGGTCTGAAACAGTTGCTGTATTGCCCGTAGTTTGGAATCCATTTGGTCCACTCCAATTGTAAGTTGTTGCACCAGATACTGACAACACTGCATTTGAATGATTACAATAAATTCCAGTATTAACATCTGTAGTTACAGCCAACGTTGGGTTTGCAACCAGCGTTACCATTACTGAATCTTTATCCGAACAACCATTTGCATCTGTTCCAACCACAACATAATATCCATTATTAATCAATTGGAAATTTGGAATTTGAACGTTTGCCCCTGTTCCAACAAAAGCGTTTGGCCCTGTCCAGTTATAAGTAACTCCACCTGTCGCTGTGAGTGAAGCAGTGCCATTTTTACAAACAACAGCACTTGATGCAGCGTTTGCAATATCTATTGTTGGTTGCGGATAAAGCGCAATGGTTTCGCACGACGGAGAACTAACACATCCATGTTCGGTTGCTGTTACACAGTAATTTCCAACATTTGCATTGGATAAATCAGTAATTGATATGCTCGTATTGGTGCTTGAAAATCCGTTGGGTCCACTCCATTCATAAGTCGCACCTCCAGATGGTGTTACAGATAATGTTGCTGTTGCGCCCAAACAATGTTGATTACCATTTGTTGCAATAGTTGGAGCTGAAGGAGCAACGTGCATAGTCACATTTACAGGTCCATACTGCACCGAACAATTGTTGTTAGTTACGGTTAAGGTATACGCTCCTACTGGTAAATTATTAACTGTTGCGGTGTTACCCACTACATTGTTGGAAGCATCTGTCCATTCAATTTGAGCGCCAGATGGACTAACCGACAAGCCAGAAATACTTCCTGTATTAGCATCACAATCGGTTGGTAAACTTACCGCTGTTCCAGTAATCACAGGCAATGGGTTAACCGTTACACTAATGTTATTAGAATTTGAACATCCACTTGTTGTTCCAGTCACACTGTATGTTGCATTACTTGTTGGTGATACAATGATACTTGAATTGGTTGATCCATTGCTCCATAAATAGGTTGTTGCACCCGAAGCAGAAATGGTTACCGATTCTCCTTCACAAATAGTATTAGCAGTTGCATCTGTATAAATAGAAACAGTTGGTAATGGTGTAACAACAACATTGTAATTATCGTTGGCTGTACATCCACTTGTTGTTCCAGCAACAGAATAATTGGTAGTTGAAGATGGTGAAACCGTAATACTTGTGTTGGTTGAACCATTGCTCCATAAAAAGGTTGTTGCACCCGAAGCAGTTAAGGTTACACTTTGTCCACTACAAATTGCACTTGCATTGCTTGGTGTTATTGAAACCGTAGGCGCACTTGGATTATTTACAACTACAGGTCCAAATGTAGATGAACAACCATTATTGGTTACTGTCAATGTATAGGAACCTGCAGGAATATTAGAAACATTCAAGGAACTTCCTACTACCGTATTGGAAGCATTTGTCCATTGATAAGAAGAACCAGCAGCAGGGCTAACATTTAGACCAGATATTGCTCCTGTACTAGCACTACAATTGGATGGTGTAACAGCTGGAGTGCCTGATATAGCAGGATTAGATTTTACAGTAACAGATATGCTTTCTCCATCGTTACATCCGTTTGTTGTACCTGTAACCGTATAGGTTGTATTACTTGTTGGTGAAACGGTAATACTTGGAGACGTAGCACCTGTATTCCATAAATAAGTTGTTGCTCCAGATGCAGACAAGGTTATGCTTTGTCCACTACAAATTGCGTTTCCAACAGCATCGGAAGTTATAGCAACTGTAGGAGTTGGTTTAACGTTTACTGTGTAATTGCTTGTTCCATTACATCCACTAGTTGTTCCAGTTACAGAATAAGATGTGTTAGAAGTAGGGGAAACCACAATACTTGCTGACGTTGCACCTGTATTCCATAAATAAGTTGTTGCTCCAGAAGCGGTTAATGTGACACTTTGTCCACTACAAATTGCACTTGCAACACTTGGTGTTATAGTAACAGTTGGAGCAGCAGGATTGGCAATAGCAACCGGTCCGTAGGTGGCAGTACAGCCATCATTTGTAACTGTTAAAGTATAAGAACCTACTGGTAATCCGCTTGCATTTAATGTATTTCCAACAACTACATTGGATGCATTGGTCCATTGATAGGTAGAACCAGAAACAGGCGTAACATTAAGTCCAGAAATAGTTCCATTACTTCCATTACAATCGGCTGGCGTTGTAATTGGAGTTCCACTTATTGCTGGATTTGGTTTCACAACAATGGTGATGCTTTTATTAGCCGTACAACCACTCACTGTTCCTGTAACCGTATATGTTGTTGTTGTAGATGGAGAAACAGTTATTCCAGAAGTTGATGCACCTGTATTCCATGAATAACTATTGGCTCCCGACGCATTAATTGTGATTGAAGAACCATTACAAATAGCGGTATTGTTAGCAACATCAAAGTCAATAATAGGAGAAGGGAGAACTTGAACATTCACGGCTAATGTTTGTTTGTAATCGCACAAGCCTGTTACTTCGCAATAATAAGTTTGAGTAGAGCCAGGTGTAACTGTTACTGATTGAGAAGTACTACCATCATGCAACCATTTATAACTTGTTGCGCCAGCTGGTGCAGTAAGTGTAACCGAAGCACCCGCACAAACTGGTGCAGGAGGTGGAATTTGAGGAAATTGAACTCCCGTATTAGCAGAAATAGTGTAGTTACAAATATCACCAGCATAACCATCCACCATTAATAAATAATCGTTTCCAACGGTTAATCCATTTGCTGTAATTGTGAAGCCTGTTGAGTTTTCTTTAAATTGAGATACTGGAGCAAAATTGGTGCAATTATTAGCACTAAATATTTGCATTTGAATACCACCACTTGGATAATTACCTACAAAACAATCGGCAATTGAAACGTTGAGCGTAACAGATGTTGCTGCTGCAGTAAATCGTATCCAAGAATTATTTTCAATATTAACATCCAAATACGGTGAAGAGTAAGGTCCGGGAATTGTTCCAGGATAAGGATAATATCCAAAAGGACCTCCTGTGTTTACACCATCTGGTTGGTTTACTCCTGCAGCTGTTTCGTTATTTCCATGCATATTCCCCGGTCTGTCAGGTGTAAATGCAGGAGAGGTTGATGCGCTGTAACCGTTAATATCACAAATATAAAGCGCATTAGCACACGCATCGTTGCTATTCGTTGTAACACAAATTCCAAAAGTTCCTTGCGAAGTGCCATAACCCCAATAACGTAAATAGACAGTTGAACCTGGTGTAAGTCCAGTTTGATTTAACATGGGTTGCAAATCGTGTGCAGTCCCAGGATAGTTATAATTTTCGGAACAAGCAATTTGAGTTAATCCTGCACAACTTCCAGAATACAAAGCCATTACACCATCGTTAATTTTACCAGCTCCCATATTTGGTTTAATATTGATGGTTAAGTTACCACTTGGAGGAACTGTTATTGCAAACCAAACGTCGTGTGAGTTGGTTCCAAAACCACCAGCATAAGGAGGGTTGATTGCCCCCGCACATGCAGTAGGAGTTGGATCTGACATGTTAGCTGTAGCTCCAACGGTTGTAAATTCCATGTAATCACATTCAGAAGTAACTGTTGGTATTTGAATTGCATCAACACATTCATCGTTTATTGGAGCAGGAGTTGGTGTTCCAGTAACACAAATATTAAATGTACCTCTATTATCGGTATAATAATCATAAACTCTAACGTAATAAGTTGCTCCAACAGTTAAACCAACTAATTGCATGCTTTCTGTTCCACCGCTATAGGTATTGTCGATACAAGCTTTGGATATTAGTGAACTACATGTACCAGAATACACCCCAACTATTAAATCTATTCCGCTAGTTGGCGTAACAGTAACAGTTTGCACAGGGTTTGTAGCAACAAATTGATACCACACATCGTCATCTGCATCGCCTACACATCCAGCAAAAGAGGAAGGAGTTGCCCCCACTGTTGTGCCAGAAGTTGTTACGCAACTTGCATTAACTGTTAAAGTTGTTGCATTAGAGCAGTTGTCATTTGCAGGTGGAGATGGTGCACCAGTTACACAAATTGTAAATGTGCCAGAGCCAGAGCCTGTATAATAATCGTAAACACGAATACGGTAGGTTTGACCTATTGTGAAATTTGTATATGTAATTGTTTCTGTCCCACCTGAAAAAGCATTGTCTTTACATGAAAGCGATTGAAGTACAGAGCAACTTCCAGAAAACAATTGAACAACAGCATCCATTCCAGACGATGGGGCAACCGTAATGGTGTGACTGGTGCTTGTTGCTACAAATTGATACCAAACATCATCATCCGCATTACCTGTACATCCAGGAATAGTTTGAGTTGCACCAATGGTTGTTCCACTCGTTCCAACACATGTGGCACCAACGGTTAATGTTGTAGCTGATGAGCAATTATCTGATTGTGAATAGCCAATAACAACTGTTACCAGCAAAGCAAATAGTAGTAAAATACGAAGTAGCATATTGTTTAGTTTTTTAATTCAACCAATTCAATTGGCTCTAAATTTTCTTGATAAAATAGTTCTTTAATTTGAATAAGTGGAGAAGGATTGATTAGATTTCCTTTATCGTCGTATGTTTTTTCATACGGTTTTAATTCAAACAGAATTTCACCTGCTTGTTTTTCATCTTTGTAACGATATTTACACGATAAAACACCGTCAATTTTCAAGATTTTACTTTCTAATTCATTGAAATCAGATACAAATCCTTTAAATGAAAAAGAGTAACTTGTTTGAGAAAAAGTTATGAAATGAATGCCAAAAGACAAGAAAGCAGCGAATAAAATACGTATCATTTAGTAATAGTTAAAACACGAATGTATAAAAAAATAACAAGAATATATTATTTTGTAAAAATTATTTTTTTAATATAGTCAAAAAAAAAGCCCAATCTATTTGATTGGGCTTTTAAAAAGTGGCGTCGACTTACTCTCCCACCAGTAACCTAGCAGTACCATCAGCGCTGGCGGGCTTAACTTCTCTGTTCGGGATGGGAAGAGGTGGACCTCGCCGCAATAGACACCTAAAATCGTAAATATCTTAAG
>JAKQEZ010000300.1 GCA_029558435.1 Bacteroidota bacterium | reverse complement strand
AATTTTCTTTTTTGTAGCTTCAAAAAACAACAAAATTAAGCTTGTATATTCACTTTGAAAAGAAGACAATTCACCTGCTGCCAAAAAGTGCTTTCTTAAACGAAAATTATCAAAACAACCTTAAAACAATGTTTGATTAGTGTGAAATAATCTGCTTAAAAAAAGTTTATTGAAGTTCCTTAAAATTGAAATAAATGTGTAGATTAGTGACGGAAATTAACGGAGGAAGCTGGTTTAAACGAACTGCCGTTATGTACAATTAAACAAAACCGTAAAACAGTAAAACATTATGACAAAAACAATTCTAGCAACATCGTTACTTTTCTTTTTTATTTCATGTGGCAATAAAGAAATAAAAAAAACGCCAATTTCTTCTACGAATGAAACTGAAATTAACTTAGAAACCGAAGAACAGAATACAGAATCGTTTGAACACGAAATAGATAAACGTTTTGATGATTGTATTAATGAAAACGGATGTACTGTTTGTTATGAAGAATGTACTGTAAAAGCAATTAAAGAATGGCGATCTGAAATGAATAAGTATTACAACTTGTTGCTAGAGAATTTAGATGAACCTACTAAAGAAAAATTAATCTTGTCTCAAAAAAAATGGTTAGAATATTCAGAATTTGAACTTCAATTTAGCAATGAATTTTACGGCAACATGAGTGGAACAATTTGGGGTGGAGTTGGTCTTGCACAGTCTAAAGAAAAAATTAAAAGCAGAGCGTTAGAATTAAAGGCTCATTATGATGCCATCACGGGAGATGCTGTAAGAAGACCAAGCTAAATCTATTCTAATAAAATAGCTAGCAAAATGACATTATTATTGACGCTCGCATTTTGGGTTTCAACAATAACGTTTTTTGCTTAAACTATTTCACGTACCTCTAAACCGTTAGTTGTCAGACTAAAAAAACGATTATAAATATTCGGGTGGAATTGAACAGTTTAGAATTGACTATGAAATTCCACTTTCTGAAATAGATCAAGAAGACGATGAGCTATTTTCATTAGGATAAATGAATGTAGATCAATTAGATATCGACAATTTGATTGCTAAAGGATTAAGTTTTGACAATGACAAACAAAGATCTGATGATTTTACAATAATCTATAGGTATGAAGGCTTTTTGTGGGATGTAAATTGGCTAAAACATAATCGTGTATTTGCTTGGCATGTAAACACCTCTGAAGACCTACTATCGAAAATGGATAGAATTAGCAATATGACCGTAGATGGAATCACCCAGCAAATGGAAGAAGGAAACATGTTGAAAACAAACGAAAGTAATTTTTACCCTTATCGACACAACGAGAGTAATATTTTTGTATTTTTACCCTTGTATTAGAAACAAGAGTAAAACTTACACTTGAAGAAAATGAAAAAATTCAACAGAGAAATACCGTATAATGACCTGCCTTTGCTACCGCCAAAAGCAGATGTTGAAACGAAAGAAATACTTCGTAAAACGATTTCGGCAGGTAGAGCGTTGGCTCAGTTGAACGGAACCTTGTTAAATTTACCAAATCCAACTTTGTTTTTAGACACGATTTATTTACAAGAAGCAAAAGCTAGTTCGGAGGTTGAAAACATTATCACAACAAACGATGAACTTTACAAATCGTTGGTTGCTGACAAAAAAGTGGATAATTCAGCCACCAAAGAAGTTTTGAGTTACAAAGAGGCACTTTGGTTGGGTTTGGAACAGTTAAAGAAAAAGCCATTTATCACAACCAACCTTTGCATAAGCATTGTTCAATGTATTAAACAAAATACCTCTTCAATTCGGGTAACGCCTGGAACAACTTTGAGTAATACAAAAGGCGAAGTAATTTACACACCGCCAAGTGGCGAAGCCGTTATCCGTGAAAAATTGGCGAATTTGGAAAAATTCATCAATGAAGATGACACAATAGACCCATTGATAAAAATGGCGTTAATGCACTATCAGTTTGAAGCAATCCACCCTTTTGCGGATGGTAATGGAAGAACAGGACGGATTTTATTATTACTATACCTCAAACTTTCAGGATTACTTGACATACCAGCCATTTATTTGAGTGAATACATCATCAAAAACAAAGCGGATTATTACAAAAATTTGCGAAGTGTAACCGATAATGATTGGGAAAGTTACATTCTGTATATGTTGGATATGATTGAAGAAACTTCAAACAAAGGCTTGGAGCGTTTGAATAAAATCACAACAGCAATGGACAAAACAGCAAACGAAATCAAAACAAAATTGCCAAAAGTTTATTCCAAAGATTTGGTAGAGATTTTGTTCCGTTTGCCTTACACCAAACGCCAACACTTGATTGTCGAAAACATTGGTAATCCGAAAACAGTTGGAAATTATCTGCAAACTTTGGAAGAAAACGGATTTTTGAAATCAGTTAAAGTTGGGAAAGAGAAATTGTATTTGAATGAAATGTTATTGAAAATTTTAGAGGAAAAATAAAATATGCAAATAGAAACAATAACAAACATTGAAACAAAAGACGTTAAAATAACCAGAGAAGGAATAAATGTAGCCTATTACGGAGATAGTGTTTTCAGAACCGAAGCAACACCTTCCATCTATGGTTTTCAATAAAATTGTAAGTTTTCCTCTTTGAAAAAAGACTTTTGAAAGTTACTTAGAGTTGAAGTAGATGTGTAGTTTAGTGAGA
>JAKQEZ010000264.1 GCA_029558435.1 Bacteroidota bacterium | reverse complement strand
AATTTTGCACTTCCGTTGATACGAAGCCGTTCAGCCCGCCTATTGCCAATACGATGTTGGTGGCTGGTGTTATTTTATTGTCTTGTAGTGTCAAGTGTTTCATTTTTTTTCTTCTTGAACTTAATTTCAACATTTGGATTTAATGTTGTTATATCATTGATAAATTCAGTCTTCTGTTTTGGTGAAATTATTATTGAGTCAAATTTCCCGTAAGTTATTTCAAGTCGGTCAAGTGAAGTTGCAGGAGAACTTAAAGCATTATTTGTTTCGGTTATTTTTTTTATCGAATTAATGTCAATTGTTTTATTAAACAAAAAACCACATTTAATGGTTAGTTTATCATTTTCTATTGTATAGTTTGTTGTCAAAAACATATGTACAATAGAAACTATTACAGGGGCAAGTATTGCAATTCCTATCCAATTTGGTTTTTCGATTACAGTCAGAAACAAGACTATTCCGAAAACAAGAACAAGTGGAATTACTAATTCAAGTCCAATTTTTGAGTTGTATATTTTCTTCATTTCAATACGATGTTTTCTGTTCAGCGATGGGTTGTCCTACACTTGCCACCAACGTTTTGGCGCTTGGCGAAGAAGCGGATTTCGAAGCACTAAACTGTCAACCCAGCACAAAAGTTGATACGAGGTAGAATGTTCAATTTAGCACTGAACCCGCTTTTTTGCCAAACGCCTGTTAGCGGTTCGTTGTTCTTTTAACTCGCACCTGCAAGTCGTCCAAGAATGTTAAGAACTATTCCAATTCCAACACCCCATAAGGCTGCGTGACAAGCGGATTTCGCTTTGTTCGGCATTGAGTCTTTGTTAGAAAAGTAAATAATTGCACCCGCAATTGGAATGCAAAATGAAAGGATTGCAAGACCTGTGCTTAATTTGTCATCAGGATTTTCTTGCGGTGGAAGTTGATTTTCTTCTGTCATTGTTTGATTTATTTAAAGATTAGTAAAATTTGGTCTCCGATATATTTTCCGATTATTGCGACTAATGACACTCCGCCAATTCCCGCCATTAGTCCTGTCGTAACTCGCAAAATATTATTGCTTTCTCGTTTAAAAAAAGCTTGTGTCAGCCCGTCAATATATGTTGGTAACATTAAAGCAATTGTCCACCAAATATTTAAGGTAAAAACATTAAACATAAATAAGGGAAATGCAATGTAGCCAATATGAATTCCTGTGCATCTTGCACATACTGGAAATTGTTTTCCTTTCCAAAAGAAAGACCGTTCTGGTTTTCTGTGGCAAAAAGTTATATGAAGTCTTCTTTTATCCATATTTTAATATCTTGAACGCCCTGCTTCTTGGGCAATAACTAATATAATCGCTAACACCAAAAGGACAACAAAACTTACAACTGTCAAACTGCAAACAGCATTAGATTTTTTTGTGTAACCTTCGTTTCTGTATTTAAAGAACATCCAAAGTCCAACTGCACCAGGAATAATAAACCAATTACCTAAAAAAATCCACGCCTTGTCTTCAAACTGTAATTCAGCGTTTTTTTTGATATTGGCAACTCGTTCTTTCTCGGCTTTTTCCTTTTCTCTTTTTTCTCGTGCTTCTTTTTCTTGTCTTACTTTTTCAGGGTCGGGTTTAGGTGGTTCGTATTTTGGTTCTTCTTTGCGAGTATAGGTTTGACCTGTTTTTTGCTGTCCATTGAAAAAATAGTCATAGTTACTGTCATACTTTCCTTTTTCATAAGGGTCAGACAGAGTTTCGTATGCTTCTTGTATTTCTTTAAATCTTTCTTCAAAAAATTTGTCACCGTCATTTTTGTCTGGGTGAAACTTTTGTGCAAGTTTTCTATACGCCTTTTTTATGTCGTCATTTGAAGCATCACGCTTTATCCCTAATGTCTGATAATGGTTCTTCATTCCTTATTTCGTGTCTGTCGTTTTACAATGACCGCTAACGGTTTACGGCTTGGCGATGTGGCGGAAATTTAGCACAAAAGTTCAATAGATTTCTGCTGTTGAACTTTGCACAAACGTTTCATAGAAGCACTTCAGCCGCCATATTGCCAAACCGATGTTCAAGCGACACCTCCGGTGAAATCCCCACAAAGCTAAAATAATACCCACAGCCTTGCTTGTTATACATATTTAATCATATAAAAA
>JAKQEZ010000251.1 GCA_029558435.1 Bacteroidota bacterium | reverse complement strand
AATTTTGCGAACCAAAATTCGGCTATAGCAACTCTTAAATTTTCAGATGAACTTTCATCAATAAATTCTCTCAATTCTTTGTTCAATTTCTTTAATTCTCTTGCTTTCATCTTATTTGCCCATGCCCTTAGGACTTGTTTTTGGCTTCTGGCTCGCCTAATATACATGTTTATTATCAGTAATCTTTAACTCCACTTACTCGATACGTTCATAATTCTAAAGGTAAACTTTAGAATCTGTATAAATTCGTTAATTTCAAATTTACCCTTCACGTTTTCATAAATAGCATTTGCCAGAATTACCTCATTTTTTGTACTAAACATTAAAATTTTAATTTCCTCAATGCCTGATACATAGTATTTTTCCCCCCTTTTATTGTTTTTAACAACTATGTAGGGATACTCGTTTTGGTAGGTGCTGGCAAAACTCCTCCTCACCATCATTTTTTCACCAGTAGTTAGACCCTTTTCGTCTAATAAGTTCCACGCTTTATCATGTAGTTCTTTATCCATTATACTCGCCGTTGCCCTACGGACTTATTGAAGCTTCTGGCTCGCTTGAATATTAATTTTGTTTGTATATCTTTTTGTTTTACACTCATTTCAATATGCTATTTAAGTAAGAATTAAAACTATTAAACTCGCTTTCAGTTTCATAACAAGTTCCGCTTGTACCATTTGCATACCCAAAATCAGTTCCCGCATCAAAAGCCTGTCGGCTTGCTTCGATTAACATTTGTTTAACTCTTTCATCTGTATATTCTCTGCACTTATTGGCAGTATTTGAGTTAATTATTTCATCTATTGTTTTTATTTTCATGAAAGCCTCCTTGCTTTTTATTTTATTGTTTCAATTGTTAGTTTATCGTTTTAACTCGCCCAGTTTATAACAGCGTGCAAATTGCATTAAAACGACAAATTTGCACGCAGCCGTTAGCAACAAGCATTAAAACGGCGGCGGTACTTCTGGACAATCTGGAAGTTCAGTCCAAGCGTAAATATATTCAGGAACATTCAGCGTTGCATCTCTTACAAATCCATCGTTCATATAATCTCTTGTTTCAAAAGAACCAATCCATTTTTTGCCATTCCAATAACCTTGTATTGGTTTTTTATCATATTTGTAAGCAATAAGCACTTCAACATTAACTTCTGGAAGTTCAGGTAAAAAATGCCAGTTGCTAACAGGCGGTATAGTTAATAATTTTACTAACCTTTGTTCCAACCATTCAACATAATCGTTGTATGCAACCCATTCGACATTAAATCTCGCTTTTGTTTCTTTTGTAAATTCTGTTCTCAAATCTGTCTTTTCCATATTATTAAAATTAGTATTTCAAATCCGTAAAATTACATAACCATACCGCCAGCCGTTACCTGCAAGTGCTACGATACTGCTTGTATCAAACATTTGTGTGAGAAAATTTAAAAAGTTTTTCCACTATGCAAGTTTTTACATTATCTCAAGTACGCACATCTCACCTCCCGCTGGATGTTGTATGCGTACAGGTATAACAAAATATATTTTGTCATCAATTAGAACCTCCCTAGTTTTACACCTAGAGTCTTCATCTATTTTTTCTCCAACAATTACGTTGGTACATTTTTTCAACTGACCGAAATCATTGGGTCTATCAAATTCTGAATTGTCAAAGGTAATAATTTCACGACCTGTTTCCCACAAATGTCCTATTGTTGCTTTCATGGCTGTAAATTTTAAGTTAGTAAATTGCACCCTCGCAAAGATCCGATCTTTTCAACGCTCTAAAAACGTTTAACGAGGGTTTAAAAAAAACACATAGAAACTTCATGCAGAGTGAAAATGATAAATCGAAAATCACTTAACCGCTCTATTCTTTATTTTTTATAGCCGTAACTGAATTAAACCGGCCGTATCGCTTGTTGCGAATTCTGCTTTCTGCTATGTAGGTGCAGGACTGCAGGACTTCGTAAAGAGTAGTCACACCCGGCATTTGTACGTTTGCCAAAACGGAGGCGTTGATCCTCGCAACGCTCGGCTAAAATCTTTTATCATTTTAGTACTGTAAAGATACAGCGGCATTTTCCTACCTCCAAATTTTTTGTGTTAAAGAGTGTTAAAAGAAGTGTTAAAAAAAATAGCCCTAATCAGGGCTATCTATTTGCATTTGAGCTTTTTACCTATTTTATGGTTATCCTTTTCGTTCCGCCACTATCAATTTTTAGCAGCATGAACCGGTTATTTGCTGCTTTG